>NZ_JAAOQS010000080.1:0-42842 GCF_011603105.1 Rhodococcus sp. A14
CCCCCGCTCCGGCCCCGAGCGTTCCCCAGACCGACGGCGGCGCCGCGATCGCCAACACCATCGTCGGCGGAGCCGGCGCGGTGGGTGACACCGTCAACGGAGTGGGGGACACGGTCGGCGGCGTCGTCGGCGGAGTCACCGGCCTGGTGCCCGGCGTCCTCGGTAACGGCGGATAGGGCGCCGGTGTCCACGCTGCCCTCACCGCTTCCTCCCACGGAACTCGCGGAGCTCGACGGCCCCCAACTGTCCGCTCTCGCACTGGTTCTGCTCGGCAGCGACCTCGACGAGATCGTGGTCGCCCGAGTACTCGACATCGAACCCGCTAGTGCCCGTGCCGCCGTGGACGCGCTCCGCGCGGACGGCTGGGTCGACGAACGGGACACGCTGGTTCACGCGGACCGCACGCATCTCACGAAGACGCTCGGCGAGAACCGGCTGAACACGCTCGCTCGCCGCCTGCTCACCCATCACGTCGACAGCGGAACGCTCACGCTGCCCGTCGCCCGCGCGGTCGCCGCGACCAGCATACCGAGTGACGAACTGAGCCGATTCCTCTGCGCCCAGGCCGGACTCGCCGAGCCGGCCACCGCCGTCGCGCTGTATGCCGAAGCCGGCCGGGCCGGCAGGCTCGGCGACACCGCCATCGTCGCATACGCCGAGGCCTGCGCCCTGAACGGCGACCTCGACACCGCGGTCGGGCTGGCCGATTCGGTCCTCGAACGGTCCGGCACCGTCGACGATGCGGAACTCGCTGCGGCGGTCAGGATTTCGGCCGCCGGCGCCGCGTTCTGCGGCATGATCGATCGCAGCGCCGAACTGTACGCCTGGCTCGGCGCGGACCGGGCCGGCGCCGACGCCTCCCTCGCCGCCTCCGTCCTGGTGGTCGCGGGGCGACTCGACGACGCCGAAGCCGTCCTCGCGACGAGCGCGGGCGCACCCCCCACTGCCGCCACCGCCGGCGCCGCACTCGTCGCGACCGGACTCGTCCAGTCGGTGACCGCGTCCGCAAACGCGGCACTGAACTCACTGACGCGTGCGCTGTCGCTGCCCGGTCGCGCGTCCCGGCCACGGGTGCTGCCCGACTCCCCCGCCGCGATCACCGCCCTCGCCGCACTCCACTGCGGCGAACTCGCCCACGCCGACGCCGTCCTCGCCCGGGCACGGGAAGCCGAACAGCCCGGCAGTGTCACCGCGAACCGGCATCAGCTGCTCACCGCCTGGACGTCCATGGTCCGCGGCGACCTCGCCGCGGCGCAGTCCCGGCTCGACGGCCTCGACGCCGCGTCGATGCGGCAGCGCGATCTGCTGTTCGTCCACGGCCTGCGCGTCGGGCTCTCCCGGCGCACCGGCGACAACGCGGCACTGCTGCAGGCCTGGGCGGGCGCGCAGGGCGTCCTCGCCGAGTACTCGGTGGACCTGCTGAGCCTGCTGCCGCTCGGCGAACTGTGGCTGACATCGATCCGGGTCGGCGAACCCGCCCGGATCACCCACCTCGTCGAGGACGCGCAGTCGTTGCTGCGGACGCTCGGCGAGCCGGCGATGTGGGGATCGGCGCTGCACTGGTACGGCGTGCAGGCCTCGATCCTCGCCGAATGCCCCGCAGACCTGATGCCCCACGCCCGCGCACTCGGCGAGGCCGCCAAGGTCAGCACGTACGCGTCCGGGCTCGCCACCGCCGGTCGCGCCTGGCTACGCGTGCTGCAGGGCGACATCGACGCCGCATCCGTCGAGGACGCGGCCCGCACCCTCGACCGGATCGGTCTGCCGTGGGACGGTGCGCGCCTCGCGGGTGAAGCCGCGCTGCGCGCGTCCGACACGAGGGTCGCGACCACGCTCCTGCAGGTCGCGAGGGCCCTGCGACAGCCGACGTCCGCGGGCAACGGCACCGACTCCGCGGTCGTGTCGAGCCCGAGCACGCCGGGGTCGCTCACCGACCGCGAGGCCGAGGTGGCCGAACTGCTCGTCCAGGGGCTGACGTACCGGGAGATCGGGGCACGCCTCTACATCTCCGCCAAGACGATCGAGCACCATGTGGCCCGGATCCGGCGGCGGCTGGGCGCCGGGTCGCGGTCGGAGCTGCTGTCGATGCTGCGTGCGATGGGCCACGGGTATTCCGCCGACTCCTGACCCGTGAGTACTTATTAACCGCGGGTGGTTGACAAGTACTCACGGGCGCCGAAGGCGCAGCAGCGCCCCGTGTAACCATTCGACTGCGGCAGGCGACACACTGTGCATGGTGCGATGACGCACTCCCTCGAACCGTGCCAGTAAGGATCTTTCATGACCACCGGAGTCGGACTCACCGTCGGCGATTCGGTTTCCACAGCGGTGGTGACCGCTTCCGGAACCGATGTGAGGACGATCGAACACCCGTCCGTCCTGTTCACGGCCCCGGACGGCACGGTTCAGCTCGGCGACCCCGGCACGGAATCGACCGGCGCCGTCCGCGACTTCCTCGCCCGCGTCGGTGAGCCCGCGGGAATCGAGTACGCGGGTTCGCTGACCCGCGCCGAGGACCTCGTCGCGACGGCGATGTTCTGCCTGTTCCGGGAGGCCGCAGACGGACTGTCGGGGACGGTGAAGGTCACCGCGACCCATCCGTCGGACTGGGCACCGGAGATCGTCACGAAGCTGCGCGAATCCCTCGACTACATGGGTCTGGGCGAGGCGACTCTCATCCCGGAGTCGGTGGCGCTCGCCGCTTCACCGGAATCCCCGGCCCACGGCGCGGCACTACTGGCGGCCGGGCTGGCACTGACCGACGAGGACACGAGCGCCGACACCGAGTCGATTCCGGTCGTCGAGGCCCCGATGCACACCGCGTACTCCGCCGTGACGGCGGTGCCCGCAGCCGCGGCCGCTGCCGCCGACGCGTATCCGCCCGCCGAGACCGAGGCGTCCGCTCCCGCGAGTACACCGACGCCACCCGCCAAGCGCACGAACCGTCGGCCGCTGATCATCGCCGGTGTCGCCGCGGCCGCACTGGTGGTGGCCGGTGGGGCGCTCGCGTTCGCGCTCACCGGCAACGGCAGCACCGCTGTCCCGACGATCCAGGACGCCCAGACCGCGTCGGTGACGACGTCCAGCGCACGACCCACGCAGGCTCCACCCGCGGTCTTCCCGACGGCGAGCACGCAGGAGGTGGCCGTGACGACGGAGGGTGAAGCCCCGGTCCCGGTCTCTCCCCCGCCTGCACCGGTGGAGACGACACCCGTGTTCGTGCCGCCGCCTCCGCCCTCGACGACGCCGGTCATCACCCTCCCCTCGATCACCACGGTCCCGCAGACCACTACGACCACGACCGCCGCGACGACCACGACGACGCCGCCGGAGACGACCACCACCACAACAACGACAACAACCACGACGACGACGATGAAGGAACCCGCGGCCGCGATCACCACCACGACCACGCCCGCGAAGCCCGCTGCGAAAAGTCCAGGTCAGTGAGGCTTCGGTCACACCTCCCCGACGGGCCGACCCGTCCGTAGCTTAAGGTGGGGCGCTGATACCCACCCCAGAAGGAATCCTCAGTGAACGGATTCCGTGCAGAAGGGATTTCATGCGTAACGTGCTGGCGCACCGCGCCGCTGTTGTAGGCGCCTCGGCAATGCTTCTTCTCTTTCCGTTTTCCACTGCCGCCCAGGCCGACCCTGTTACGCAGCCCGACACCACTCAGCTGAGCGCCGACAAGTTGCCGGCCGAACTCGTCGAGGCCATCACCCGCGACCTGAAGATCAGCCCGCAGGAGTACCTCGACCGCGCCGCGAAGGCACAGGAGCTGGGCAGTTACGCCGAGGACTTCCGGGAGCAGCATCCCGACGACTTCGCCGGGGCCTGGATCGGCCTCGACGGTCAGCCCGTCGTCGCGGTCACCACGGACGAGGCCGCCGACGCCGCAGCCAAGGCCGGGTACGACACCCGCATTGCGCCCGTGTCCGCGAACGGCCTGGAGAAGACCCTCTCCGACGTGAACGGCTGGATCGCGGGACTGCCGAAGGACGTGGCTTCCCAGGTCAACTCCGCGTCGATCGACGTCCTCGAGAACCGCGTCGTCATCGACGTCGTCAACAGCCCCATCGGCCAGGCGTTGAACCTGCCGACGCTGCTCGCCAACGTCAAGGTCATGCTGAGCCCCGGCGGCGGCGGTCCGGTGGAGCGGGGCCCCCTCGCCGGTGACACCTACATCACCACCGCGGGTGAGCTGCCGAAGACGCCGATCTCGGAGATCTCCGTCTGCTCGCTGGGCTTCAACGCCGTGGACGACAGCGGCCAGGCCGTGAACATCAGCGCCGGACACTGCAACCCCGCCGAGGGTCAGCCGTCGCCGGTGTTCCTCCCCAACCACCAGAACGTCGACGACAGCCAGCAGATCGGCGCGTTCTCGAAGTCGTCGGTGGGCAACCCGGCCGACAAGCTGGACTACTCGGTGATCAAGCTCAACGAGGCAGGCGTCAAGGCCGGTCTGGACCGTCCCGCTGTTCGCGGCGCGAACGGCACCACGCTGGAGATCACCGGCACCGCCCGGCCCGTCGTCGGCGCCCCGATCTGCAAGTCGGGTCAGACGTCGTCGTTCACGTGTGGCGTGGTGGCGGCCGATCACGTCGAGACGCAGCTGTTCGTCGCCGACGGTTCGAGCCGTGTGGTCAACGGTTTCGCCGGCACGGCCTGCACTCTCGCGGGGGACAGCGGCGGCGCCATCGTCACCGGAACCCTCGCGCTGGGTATCACCAGTGGTTCCAACGCCAGTGGCGCCCCCAACTGCACGGAGGCGAATCTGGTGCTGGCACCGGAGGGTGGCACCGCCAGCCTGGGCATCCCGGTCGCGGACATCGTGGACACGATCGGATCCGGGATGCGCGTGCGCACCATCTCCGACTAGTTCTCCACCGCTCCACCCTGTGCCCGGTGTCCGTTGCTCTCGGACACCGGGCACAGGTGTAATCAGGCGTGGTGTCCGCTTTTTCCTGCTGCGTCGTCCGCCGAGAGTGTTACAGGTGGGAATAGACGGGGCGAACCCATATAGTCGACTCCGACTGTGTACGGCCTTACCTGTCGGGGGGTCGTATTCGTATGCGCCCGCGAGGCAACTGCGAACAAACAAACATCAGAAAGGCCCCCATGCGAAGCTCCATCGCACGTCGTGCCGCCGTGTTCGGCTCCGCCGCGCTGCTGCTCCTAGGTCCGGTCGCCGCCTCCGCTCAGGCCGATCCGGTCGAGCCCGGAGTGTCCGACCAGGCCGCCAAGCTTCCCGCGGAACTGATCGACGCTATCCAGCGTGATCTGTCGCTGAGCCCGGACCAGTACCTGGAGCACTCCGAACTGGGCCAGAAGCTGGCCGAGTTCGCGAAGATCGCCCGCATCCAGTTCCCGGATGCGTTCGCCGGAACGTGGCTCGACAATGCCGGCACCCCCATCGTCGGGCTCGCCGACGGTGCGGACAAGGACGCCGCCGTCGCCGCGGCCGAGAAGGCCGGCTTCCAGGTCAAGGATGTGGCCCAGAGCGAGAGCAGCCTGCAGGCTCAGGTCAAGTCGTTCGACGGGTGGCTGGACACCCAGCCGCCTGCCGTCGCGGATCTCGTTCGCGGCGTGGCCATCGACATCGTGAACAACGATCTCGTGCTCCGTGCGGACAACGTGGGCGGGTTGCAGCTTCCGGACTTCCTGAAGGGCGCACGCGTCGTGCAGTCGCCTGCCACGGCCGCTCCGCTGCCGTCCACCGACCTCACCCCCATCGCCGAACCGCTCCCCGCCGACGCCCTGCTGGGCGGCGACGCGTACGGCTCGCTCGGCGGCGGAGTCGGACTGCGCTGCTCGCTCGGTTTCAACGGCACCGACAGCTCGGGCGGTCCGGTGAACATTACGGCAGGACACTGCGACCCCAACCGGGACGCTGCCGGCACCTCGGAGGCGTCGGAGGCGTTCTCCCTGGTCCCGGGTGGCACCGGTCCGCGGATCGGCACCTTCGCCAAGACCAGCCTGGACATCCACGACTACTCGATCATCCGGGCCGACGACAGCGCCGCACACCGGTTCGAGAACAACGGCGTCCGGGTTCCCGGCGCAGCACCGGTCGCCATCACGGGTACGGCCGACCCGATTGTCGGCGCCCCGGTGTGCAAGTCGGGTCTGACCACCGGTTTCACGTGCGGTGTCGTCACGTCCGTCGCGCAGACCGTTTCGGTCGGTGAACGCACGCTGGCCGACAGCTTCTCGACGAGCATGTGCGCCCTGCAGGGCGACAGCGGCGGCACGATCGTGACCGGCACGCTGGCACTCGGAATTTCGAGCGCCTCCAACGTCGGGCAGTACCCGATCTGCCAGGTCGCGGACGTCGTCACGTTCGTCCTCGGCGAGAGCCCCGAGTTGTTCGCCACCCCGATCAACGAGGTGCTGGCCGAGAACCCGGGTCTGCGCGTGCGCACCTCGTAACGCACTCCACCTGCGACAGCGGCCCGCTTCCCATTCGGGAGGCGGGCCGCTGTCGTCGGACGCGCACTCAGGCCGCGTTGGGCCGGACCGCCCGGGCATCCCGCAGGGTGGTGCCCCACCATTCGATCTGGTCGAGCATGTTCTTGACCGCACTCGAGCTGACTGCCGGGTCCAGCGGCTCCCCGTGCTCGTCGAACACCGCCCACGCACCGTGAAAGCTGACACTGTCGCGGACCGTGACCGCGTGGAGTTCCGCGAACACCAACCGCAGCTGTTCCACCGCACGGACCGAGGCCGACGTCTCCACGCGCACGATCTACAACCACTTCGAGGGCAAGGAATAGTTGTTCTTCGCCGTGATCGAGGACAGCGCGACGCGGGTGGCCGACAGTCAGACGGACATGATCGACCGGCACCTCGGCGAGGTGAACGACCTCGAGTCGGACCTCGTCGCACTCGGCCGTGAGTGGGTCACGATCCCGACCCAGGTCTTCGCGGACCACTTCGCCACGGCGCCGTCCCCCTCGGCGAACGAGGTGTCGGCCATCGTCACCGACGGGGTCGCGACCTTCCTCGACGGCTACCGAGCGCGCGGGAACTGATCAGGCGGTGGGCTCGGGCGCGGGCGAAACGAACGGCGTGTTGATGGTGACGAGGTACTGGATTCCGAGGATCACCAGTGCGGCGCCGCCCACGAAGATGGTTCCGGCCAGCCCGCCGGCGGCGAAACCCGCCAGCAGCCCACCGAGGCACCCGACCGGCGTGCCGATCACGGTCACGGCGAACAGGCCGCACCCGACCGCGAGACCCACGGCGCCGAAGATCACACCGAAGATCAGGCCGCCGATCAGCGTCGCGTAACCGAGGTAACTGTTGAAGTCGGCGAGCGCCGAGTCGTCACGCTCTTCCTGTGTGTCGAATCCGTCCTGCGCAACCGATTTCAGGGACGACGCGACGTCGGCGGGAACCTGCGGGGTGAGCGTCACCGTCCGCCCGTCGAGGTCGGCGTCGATCGGATAGACGGCGTCGCCGACCCGAATCGTGAGCGGCAGTGCGGCCACCACCGTGCCGCTGTCGTCCACCACCTCGATCGCTTCCCGGGTGTCGGTGATCCGGAAGGCGCCCGCGTCGATCGACGTGACGACGGACTCCCCCTCGGCGTGCGCCTCGTAGCCGATGTCCGACGAATCCTGCTGCGTCAGTGGAGCTGTGTGTGCGGTCCCGGCGGAGATCCCGAGGGCCGCGACGACGAGGAACGCTGCTCCGGTGACGGCCCGCAGGTTCCGTGCGAAGCGGCCGCTCATGCCGTGGGTTCCGGTGCGACGAACGGACTGTTGATGGTGTTGAAGTACTGAATGCCCAGAACCACCAGGGCGCCGCCGCCGACGACGATGGTGCCGGCGAGCGCGACGAGGGGCGCGACGATCAGCGCACCTCCGATGCACCCGGCCACCGGCCCCGCGAGGCCCAGGAACGGAATCACCAGCGCAGCCGTTCCGGGGATGACGCCGATCGCGCAGCCGATCGCGCCGCCGATGATGGCGGCGACGATCGCGGTGATCGCGCTCGTGATCCCGAGTTGCTGCTGGAAGTCGTCGAGTGCGCGGTCGTCGCGTTCCTGTTTGTCCTGCGGTGCGGCGACGTCGTCGAGGGTGAGGCGTTCCGACACGGGAACGGGGGTCGCGGCCGCCGGATCCATGTTCGGGACGAGCCGCAGGACGCGAGCGGACTCGTCGACCGCCACGGCGAAGGGATGCTGCAGGTCGTCGACCCGGAAGAAGGTGGGAATGGAGGCGACGACGCGGCCGCCGTCGTCGACCACGTCGACGGTGTCGTTCGCGGCGTTGATCGAGAAGGCGCCGGCGTCGAGGGTGGCCACAGCGGCGTCACCGTCGCGGGCGGTCTGGTAGTTGATGTTCGGGATGCCCTGTTCCGCACCCGGCTGGGGTGCGGCGGCCGGATCCGCGTATGACGTGGCCGCTCCGACGCCCATCGCCGCGACGACGAGCATGGAGGTGGCAGTAAACCGTCGGAGGTTCATCGAGGTCCGTTTCGAGAGCAGCGCTGTGACGGACGAAGGTTAGCCTAAGCATGGGATAACCAGGCAGGTCACCTCCGCGGGTGTGACGAGGTTCACTTCCGCGACGCCGCACAACGACGAACCGCCCGCCTCCGAAGGGAGGCGGGCGGCGTCTGAGGTACTGCGGGATGCGGCTACTTCACCCACTTCGTGGTGCCGGGCGGTGCGTTCAGCGTGTTGATCAGGTCGATACCGGCGATGGCCAGCGTGGGGCCGCCCACCACGATCGTGCCGAGAAGGGCACCGATTCCCGCGCCCGTCACGCCGAACGGCAGGCATCCAAAGACCGCGACCGGCGTCCCGACCACGCAGCCGACAGCGAATCCCAGGATTCCGCCCACGATGGTGCCGCCGAGACTGCCGACCGTCATCGCGATGCCGAGCTGCTGCTGGAACGCCGACTGGGCCCTGGTGTTCTCGTCGATCGACGCCACGTCGTGCAGCGCGATGGGCGTGATCCGATCCTCGGGCGAGATCGGCGTCGCCTCGGCCTTGTCGACGCTCGGCGTCAGGCGCAGGGTCTTTCCGTCTTCGGTGATCTCTTCCTCGAACGGGAACTGCAATCCGTCGAACCGGTACGCAAGCGGGAGGGAAACGACAGTTGCCCCACCCGCATCCTTGATCGCGACGGACTTCCCGTCCGATGCGAGCGCGAAGGCGCCGGCGTCGATCGTGGTCACGACCGTGCGGTCCTCGATGTGGGACTCGTATCCGATTTCGGTGCCGGGTTCGGCGACGGGTTCCGCGACCGCCACCCCGGACCCGGTCGCGAGCACACCCACCAAAAGTGCCGAAGTCGTAACGAAACGACGCAACTTCATTCCATCCCCTTAAGGTTTCAACCCCATCCGTTGCTAAACAGTAACTTGCGGCTGTGACAGATCCCAATTGAGTCTCGCCTCGAGAAAAGGGGCTCGCGAAATAGTCTGCGTAGGGTTATGAAAAATTGCGCCCAGAACGGCAGCGGGATCGAATTCCAAGAATTGCACCAGTCAGGGATGTAGTTATTCCTACACAAAGCGGGGAACCGGTCGGTTTCTTCTCCGCGGCCCCACGCACAACTCGGCCCCGCCGTGGGAGACTCGACGGGGCCGGGCGCTGAGGCGAGGCGCTCTACTCGTCTCTGTCCGCGTAGATCGACGTCCCCGGAGCGGCGTTGTACGTCTCCCACAGCTGGTATGCACTGACACCGAGGGTGGGGCCACCGGCGACGATGGTTCCGACGACCCCGCCGATACCGGCCCCAGTCACCAGTCCGGCGACGCAGCCAGCGGGAAGTGTTGCTATACAGCCGATTCCGGCCCCTGCAATCGTTCCGACCAGGCTTCCGACCGTGACGGCAATGCCGACCTGCGCACCGAACTGGCCGAACGCCCTGTCATTCTCCTCGCGGGACGCGACGTCGCGGAACGGCAGCGAGGGAACCGCGGGCGCCGCCGTTGCCGGAACAGGCGCCGCAGGAGCGGGTGCTGCCACTGGCCCCGCGTGCGAGACTCCGGCAGCAAGACCCATGGCGGCCACGGCAATGCCTGCCGTCACTGCAGCTTTTCTCACGATCATTGATGCCTCATTTCAGGAGCGTCCCGACGAAGTACTGGTGTGATCGAAGTGCACTGCACGGCCCCCCGTGCGGCCGCTGGCCAGGGCCGGAAAACACGCTCAGAGTAACAGCGGAATCACGGCCGAAATGTTCATTGACGAAAAATTCATCACGCCCGCAAGTTACCGATCGGTAGCAAATCAAGCGGGTGTAATTCGCGCGAATTACACGAGATGAATTACGTCACTCGGCCTGGTTATCGAGAGGACGGACGTGCGTACGCGGAATATTTGCCATCGTTATCCGGCCGCAATGCAACCGCGTCGAATTCGTGACGAAAACGACCTCTGAAGCCCTCTCACGAAGCCGCTCGGACGGCCTCTGGCGGCTGCCGGCCGAAGTTAGGGCGACCTTGGGTGAGCGCCGCAATTCAGACCCTTTAACGTGACGAACAGAAAGTCCGATTGTGGCATGCACCACATGCCCTATCGGCGCCCGAGCTGCAGAGATCCCGCCGAACACCGGTATGTTACCCACAGGTAGACTAATTAAGTTACTAGCGGGTAACTTAGCAAGCGTTAGGATCACGAGCAGTCCCGAGGTGGCCGCCCTGCCGCCCTGAAACGAAAGGCCGCGACATGAATGCCCTGACGATCACGTTGGGCACCATCGGCGTGCTGCTGAGCCTCGTATGTTGGTTCTCCTTCATCACTGGCGCATTGAAGATGGTCAACGTCGTCCGGATCGGCCAGTCGGCCCCGGACCGATGGCGCCCCTTCTTCCCGCGCTTCAAGCAGATGTGCGTCGAGTTCATCGCGCACACTCGCATGAGCAAGTTCCGCACCGTCGGCTGGGCTCACTGGCTGGTCATGGTCGGCTTCATGCTCGGAGCCATCGTGTGGTTCGAGGCGTACGGGCAGACGTTCGACCCGGCGTTCCACTGGCCGCTGGTCGGCAACACCGCCGTCTACCACTTCATCGACGAGATCCTGGGTCTCGGCACGGTCATCGGTATCACCACACTGATCGTGATCCGCCAGCTCAACCACCCCCGCGTGCCCGCCCGGCTGTCCCGTTTCAGTGGTTCCGACTTCAAGGCCGCGTACTTCGTCGAGGCCGTCGTCCTCATCGAGGGCCTGGGCATGATCTTCGTGAAGGCCGGCAAGATCGCCACCTACGGCCACGCCAACCCGTGGACCGACTTCTTCACGATGAACCTCGCGAAGCTGCTGCCCGCGAGCCCGAACATGGTCGCGTTCTTCGCCTTCGTCAAGCTGATGTCGGGCATGATCTGGCTCTACGTCGTCGGCCGCAACATCACCTGGGGTGTCGCCTGGCACCGGTTCGCGGCGTTCGCGAACATCTACTTCAAGCGTGAGGACGACGGCGACGTCGCCCTCGGTGCGGCCAAGCCCATGATGTCGGGCGGCAAGCCCATCAACATGGAGGACGCCGATCCGGATACCGACACGTTCGGCGCCGGCAACATCGAGGACTTCTCCTGGAAGGGCTGGCTGGACTTCACCACCTGCACCGAGTGCGGGCGCTGCCAGTCGCAGTGTCCCGCGTGGAACACCGGCAAGCCGCTGTCGCCGAAGCTGCTGATCACGTCGCTGCGCGACCACGGTTATGCGAAGGCCCCGTATCTGCTGGCCGGTGGCCGCAAGGACATGGGCGGCGACGAGGTAGGCCTGGTGAACGGTGACGGCGCCGTGGACGAGGCCAAGCTGGCTGCGATCCCCGAGGCTGCACGCCAGGAGGCCGAGCGCAAGCTGGTCGGCGACACCGTCGAAGGCGAGCTGGCTCCGGTCATCGACGCCGAGACGCTGTGGAGCTGCACCAACTGTGGCGCGTGTGTCGAGCAGTGCCCCGTCGACATCGAGCACGTCGACCACATCATCGACATGCGCCGCTACCAGGTGCTGATCGAGTCGGAGTTCCCCTCCGAGCTGGCCGGCCTGTTCAAGAACCTCGAGAACAAGGGCAACCCCTGGGGTCAGAACTCCAAGGACCGTCTCAACTGGATCAATGAGATGGACTTCGAGATCCCGGTGTTCGGCCAGGATGCAGACAGCTTCGAGGACTACGAGTACCTCTTCTGGGTCGGCTGCGCCGGCGCCTACGAGGACCGCGCCAAGAAGACCACCAAGGCCGTCGCCGAGCTGCTCGCCACCGCCGGCGTGAAGTTCATGGTGCTCGGCGCCGACGAGACGTGCACCGGTGACTCCGCTCGCCGCGCAGGTAACGAATTCCTGTTCCAGCAGCTCGCCATGCAGAACATCGAGTTGCTGAACTCGGTCTTCGACGGTGTCGAGCAGCGCAAGCGCAAGATCGTCGTCACGTGCGCCCACTGCTTCAACGCGCTCGGCAACGAGTACCCGGAGGTCGGCGGCCAGTACGAGGTGGTTCACCACACTCAGTTGCTCAACCGCCTGGTCCGCCAGAAGAAGCTGATTCCGGTCGCGTCCGTCGGTGAGGACGTCACCTACCACGACCCCTGCTTCCTCGGCCGCCACAACA
This sequence comes from Rhodococcus sp. A14, assembly GCF_011603105.1. NCBI lineage: Bacteria > Bacillati > Actinomycetota > Actinomycetes > Mycobacteriales > Nocardiaceae > Rhodococcus > Rhodococcus sp. A14. Next base: position 12,573 of record NZ_JAAOQS010000080.1, read on the forward strand.
AGGTCTACGACGCACCCCGCGAGTTGATGGAAGCCTCCGGTGTCAAGCTGAAGGAAATGCCCCGTCACGGCGAACGGTCCATGTGCTGTGGTGCCGGTGGTGCCCGCATGTGGATGGAAGAGAACATCGGCAAGCGCATCAACATCGACCGGGTCGACGAGGCGCTGGGCACGGATCCGAAGAAGATCGCGACCGGCTGCCCGTTCTGCCGCGTCATGCTCACCGACGGCGTCACGGCTCGCCAGGAGTCCGGTCAGGGCGAGGGTGTCGAGGTCGTCGACGTCGCCCAGCTGATGCTCTCGTCCATCACGCGTCTCGAGCCTGAGAAGCTGAGCGAGAACATCAAGGTCATCCCCCGCGAGAAGCCGGCCGAGCCGGCAGGATCGCCGGCAGCAGCCGAGGCCAAGGCCGAGGTAGTGGAGAAGGAGCGCGTCGAGGAGGTCGAGGAGGCCGCCGCAACGCCGGCCGCCACGGACGCTCCGGCAGGCAAGGGCCTGGCGATGAAGGGCCTGGCCAAGGCACCCGGGGCGAAGGCTCCCGGCGCCAAGGCACCCGGCAAGGGGCTCGGCATGGCAGGCGGTGCGAAGGCTCCCGGCGCCAAGAAGGCTGCTCCTGCTCCGGCCGAGGCTGCCGGTACGGAGGCGCCTACAGCGGAGGCACCCAAGCCCAAGGGCCTCGGCCTCGCCGGCGGCGCGAAGGCACCGGGCGGCAAGGGTCTGCAGATGAAGGGTGCCGCCAAGGCTCCCGGCGCGACGGCCGCCGCTCCGGCTGCCGAAGCACCGGCGACAGAGGCTCCCGCAGCGGAAACCCCTGTTCAGGACGCCCCCGCGGCGAAGCCGAAGGGACTCGGACTCGCGTCCGGCGCCAAGGCACCGGGCAAAGGTCTGCAGATGAAGGGCAAGGCGAAGGCTCCCGGCGCGAAGGCCGCTCCCGCGGACGCTCCCGCCGAGCCGGCAGTCGCCGAACCCCAGGCTGCCGAGCCCCCGGCTTCCGAACCGCAGGTCGCCGACACGTCCTCCGCTTCGGAGGCCCCCGCTGCCGAGGCGCCGAAGGCTCCCCCGGTGGCGAAGGCCGGTGGGCTCGGTTTCAAGAGCGGCGCCAAGGCTCCCGGAGCTCGCAAGGCCGCGGCCCCCAAGGCCGCAGCTCCGAAGGCCGAAGCACCCGCGGCCGAGGCTCCCGCAGCTGAAGCACCGAAGTCCGAGGCAACCGAGACCGCGGCTCCGAAGGTCGAGGAGTCGAACGGCGACGGATCCAACGGCAAGGCACCGGAAACGGTGAAGGCTCCGCCACCGGCCAAGCCTGGCGGACTCGGTTTCAAGGCAGGCGCGAAGGCACCTGGCCGGAAGAGCTAGCCGACAGCAGTGAACAGCGGCGCCCCCACCGATCACGGTGGGGGCGCCGCTGTTTTCCGTGACGGCCCGCGTTGCGCACGGCGTAACCTCCGACATGATGACTTCGGGCGCCGATCTCACTTTTCGCCGCGCCGCCACGTACACGGTGGCGGTCATGGGCGGTGCAGTGGTCGTTGCGCTCCTCTCGGTCGCGTGGATGTCGATCGGGTCCGGTGACTGCGCCGAGTCGATGATGGAGTGTGCCGGCGGAGAAAAGTACGTCCTTGTCTTCGGCCCACCCGCGTTGCTGCTCGTGGGCGGGGTCGGAGCTTTCGTGCAGACCTACCGGGTCTGGCGGGCCGGTGGCCGGTGGCAGGTCTGGCAGGGAGCGGGCTGGATGTTGTTCGTGTTCATGCTCATCTACGCCTCACTGTCGGCTGGCGCTCTCACCGAGATCTGACCTACCGTGGTCCGGCTCCGCCGCGGCCCGGCGTTCCGCCGCCCATCGGCTGGGCGGGTGCCGGGTTCTGCACGGTGTATTCCTGCACGGTGCCGTCCTGTGAAGTGTCGTCCTGCGCAGTCTCGTCGGCGGACGATGCCTGTTCGACGGACGAGGTTGTGGTGGTCGTTGCCGAGGGCGGGTCGTCCCGGCCGACCAGTTGGGTTGCCGCCGCTCCTGCGCCGAGGAGGACGAGCGCGGCGGCGCTTGCCGCAACCATCCATCCGCGGATACCGGACTTCTGTGTCTTCCTCACCGGCACACTGGTCGGCGCGACGCGTCGGGTCGGCGCCTCGGCCGATGCGGACGGGGGCAGCACGCGCGACGACGCTGCCGCCACGATCGGTCGTGGCGCCGCCGTTGGTTTCACCCGCGGTCCCGGTGCCGACATCACCCGGGAACCCGACTGTTGGAGCGATGCCCGTTCGGCGATGGCCGCCGCACCGCGGGCGGACGCGGTCGCCGGCTCGGGTGACACGACGAGTGGGACATTCACGGCCGTCGAGAGCAGTTCCGTCACGAGCGGGACCGCCGCTCCGCCGCCGAGGAGGACGACAGCGTCGACTGGGGTGCCGGTCTCGTCGAGGCGTTCGAGTTCGCGGGCCACCGTGTTCGCGGCGCGGGTGAGTGATCCGCGGATGACTTCCTCGAATTCGGAACGCATGACGCGTATCTGGCGTCGGATGCCGGGAAGCTCGACGGTCACCACGGCAGACGTGTCTTGCGACAACCGCTCTTTCGCACTCCGGCAGCGGGCGGCGAGTTCGGTCAGCGCGCCGCGGTGGGCAGGATCGTCGACGTCGAAGTCCGGGTTCGCGTTCTGGACGAGCGCGACCACATGTCCCATCAGCAGCCGGTCGGCGTGGTCTCCGCTGAAGTCGGTGCTCCGCGTCGATCGGACCACGCCGAAATCAGCGCCTCGCCTCGTGGCCAGGGTCAGGTCGAGGGAATGGGCTCCGACGTCGCACAGCAGCAGTGTCGAGAATTCGTCGAGTTTCTCGACCCGGGAGATCCATGTCAGTGCAGCAGTGGTTTCGGGAATCATAGTGATCGTGCGATTCTGCAAGAGGCCCCATCGTCGGATCTCGTCCTCGAGTTCCTCGACGGCGTATCCCGACCAGGCTGCGGGAGCCGCGACCACCACATGGTCGGGCACCGGGGTGCGGCAACGAATGAGGCAGTCGAGCGCGGTGGTCACCAGCTGCACGGCCGGGGTCCGGGTCCCGTCGTCGCCGATCACCGGAACGGGATCGCCGACCCTGTCGATGAAGTCACGAAACACGATGCTGCCCTGAGGAAGCGGTCCGCTGCGGTGCGGGCCGAGGGTGGGTGCGCTGCTCGACGACAGCGCGAGGTCGGCCGAGTGCCGCACCACCGTGAATCCGTCGTCCACCTGGTGCGTCGGCGATTCACCGTGCATCTGTGCGGACACGAACGAGTCGGAACCCATACTGATCCCCATCGATGTCCGCATGTCGTGATCTCCGTTCCGTGGTGACAGCAGGTGCCTTTCCTGCCGATCGAAACGCTAGACCGCCTTTCTGTGCCGACCGCTGTGTGCTTCATGCGATGTTCCTGTGTACGTGGCTTCGCGCGCCCCTAGGGAAGGTGCAGCGTCCTCCCATGGTGCGTTCGGTCAGCCGGTTCACCACCGAGGACGCCGATCTCCTGCTGTCGCCCCGGCAACGACGCGACCTTCTCGACTGTTTCGGCCTCTTCGGTATCCGGTTCGCGGTCAGGCTGATTCGCGCGGGCGCGACCGACGCGCCGGCACTGGCCCGCGAGCTGACGGCGCACAGTGGTCTCGAGGACCTTCGCCGCACACTGCATCTGCAGTTCGGTCAGCGCAGCACCGAACTGAAGGCACACTCGGCGCTCAGATCGCTGAAGGCCACGCTGGCCCGCACACCGTCGTCGGCGAGCCGCAGCCTGGGCAGCGCGGCCGATCGGCTGCTCGCAGACACCCACGTGTTCCGGGAACTGCGGGTGTTGTCGGGACTGCGCACCAGCGGTCTGCAGTTGCGGGACACGGCCGTCGTCCTGCTCGAGCGGGTGCTCGGCGGCGAGGGCATGTCGCCGCACACGCGGCGCGGTCCTGCGAGGCCATGCTCGCGCGCTGACGCTCAGCGTCGGGCGACTCGCCTGACCTGTTCGCTCACGATGTTGATTGCTCTCTCAGGGCCTGGTTCACGATCGGGCCGACGACGGCGAGAGCGTCGGGTGACGTCATCTGCCAATGTGTGACAGGCACGGCGTGGTTGTGCACTACCCCCGTGACCGCGTTCTCCCATCCGCGGGCCGCCCTCCCGCCGGTGGCATCGTCGGCCGCCGCGGTGAAGAACACAATGTCTCCGTCGAAGCATGCAGGCCGGTACTCCGACATCAACCTCGAGTTTCGGTCCGCCGCCGACACGAGCCGCCCCACGACCTTCTCGGTGTGCTCTACGGAGTGCCCGGACATTTCGGCCAGCGCGACCGCGACACCACCGAGGCTCGGGTCGGAGATGCGCTCGACTGCTGTCGCTTCGATACCGAACCCACCCAGCAACTCACGCACCGAGACATCCGTGGGCGACCCTTCCTCGACCGCCGTCGCGCCGGCGAAGCTGTCCATCATGGCCAGCAATTCCACACCCTCGCCGGCTGCCTGAATCCGGACCGCCATCGCATGGGCGATGACACCGCCGAGTGACCAGCCGAGCAATCGGTACGGACCGGATGGTCGGATCTGGCGGATCTCACGGACGTACCGGTCCGCAAGTTCGTCGAGAGACTCCGGAAGATAGCCGTCCTCGAGAATTCGACGGACTCTGGATGCCGTAGATCGGCAGATCAGGTTCGATGTACTGACGTAGACCCGAATAGCACCACGACAGTCCGACGATGGGATGGATACAAAACAGCGGCGCTCCCTCTTCACCGTCCGCTCGGATCCGAAGCAGCGGCCCGAACCCTTCCTCCACCGGACCCGTGGCTCCGTTCTCGATCCGAGCGGCCAATGCTTCGACGGCGGGATCCGTGAACAGCCACTGCAACGGAACTGCCGCACTCAGGTCTTGCTTCAATCGGGCGACGATCCTGGGCGCGACCAGGGAATTGCCGCCCAACGCGAAGAAGTCGTCATCCAGCCCCACCTGTTCGACACCGAGAATGTCGGTGAACGCCGAGGTCACGATTCGCTCGACGCGCGTCGTCGGCCCCCGGAACTCCCGCTTCGTGAACGCCGGGGCAGGCAAGGCGTTCCGATCCAGCTTGCCGCTCGCGGTCAGAGGCAATTCGTCGAGCACCATCAGCACATCCGGCACCATGTACTGGGGCAGCGACCTGCCGGCCGTGGCACGGACCGATTCCACGTCGATCAACCGACCCCCTGCGGGGACCACGTACCCGACCAGCTGCTGACCGAACTCGCCGTCGTGCACGATCACAACGGCCTGCACGATCGTCTGCTGCGCCACCAGCGCGGTCTCGATCTCGCCGAGCTCGATACGCAGCCCGCGCACCTTCACCTGAGAGTCCAGCCGACCCAGATACATCAGCTGTCCGCGTGGGTTCCACTTGACCACGTCCCCCGTGCGATAGAGACGCGTCCCTGCTGCCCCGAACGGATCGGCCACGAATCGCTCCGCCGTCAGCCGCTGGCGGCGATGATAGCCGCGAGACAGCTGCACTCCTGCCAGATACAGCTCTCCTTCGACCCCGATGGGCACCGGGTGGAGACGTCGATCCAAGACCAGTGCGGTGGTGTTCCAAACAGGTTCACCAATCGGGACCGATTCCCGCTCGAGTCCGTCGCATCGGTGGGACGTCGCAGTGACCGCATATTCCGTGGGACCGTACTTGTTGTCGAGACGAGCCTTCGACCGCGACGCACATCGCGCAGACAACTCCACCGGCAATTCTTCCCCACCGGCAAAAACACACCGCAACGAATCCGGTAGACACGCCTCCGGATCGGCCAGGAGCGCCGCCAGCATCGACGGTACGAACGCGGCCACGGTAACACCGGAGTCTTGCATCAGTGACAGCAGATAGTCCGGATCCCGATGACCGTCTGGACGCGCGACGATCATCCGGGCACCGACGGCCAGCGGAACCAGTAATTCCCACATCGACACGTCGAACGTCACCGGCGTCTTCTGCACCACGACATCGGAGTCGCCGAGCTCGTATTCGGCTGCCAACCAGGACATTTGGTTGACAATCGCGCGAAAGCTGACCGAAACCCCTTTGGGCCGCCCGGTCGATCCAGATGTAAAGATCACGTACGCCAGATTTTCCGGCCGTGCGGGCGTCACGACTTCGGACTCCCCAACCGGCTCGGACGAATACACCGACAAATCGAGGGCGTCAACGTTCAGCACTCGATTCCGGGACGTGTCGAATCCGTCTCGGGAGGTGGACAGGACGCAGACGGGTCCCGTGGTTTCCAGGATGTAGTCGTTGCGTGCCGGGGGTTGATCAGGGTCCAACGGCACGAATGCAGCACCCGCTCGGAGCACCGCGTAAATTCCTGTCACCAACTCCAGCGACCGGCGCATCCCCAATGCCACCAACGACTCCGGTCCTACACCCTCGTCGATCAATCTTCGAGCCAATCGGTTCACCCGAGCAGAGAACTCGGCATACGACAGCGACTCGTTGTCGTACACGATTGCCACCGCGTCCGGTGTTCGGGCCACCTGCGCATCGAATCCGTCGAGCAGCAGTCCATCCGGGACGTCGTGTCCCGTGATGTTCCACTCGCGCAGCATCTGACGCCGCTCGTTCTCTTCGACGATCGAGATGTCGCCCACCGGCATCATCGGATCATCCACCACCGCTTCGAGAATTCGCACGAACCTGCGCGCGATCTCGCGCACCGTCGCGCCGTCGAACACATCCGTCGCGTAGGACAGCCTTCCCACGAATCCACCCCCGCCATCTGCCGACTCACCCACAGTCATCGACAGGTCGAACTGCACCGCTTGCCGATCGACCTCCACCGGCGAGACCGTCAATCCCGGAAGCTCCACCGCCGGCCGACTGAAGTTCTGAAACGCCAACATCACCTGGAACAACGGAGAGAACGACTGAGACCGAATCGGATTCAGCTTTTCCACCAATCGTTCGAACGGAACGTCCGCCCGAGAGAACGCCTCGAGATCGGCATCGCGCATCCGCCCCAGTAGCTCCGCGAACGATTCGTCCGGCTGGTACTGCGCCCGCAACACCAACGTATTGACGAACATGCCCACCAGATCGTCCAACGCCGCATCACCACGGCCCGCGATCGGCGACCCGATCGCGATATCGGTCGCCCCACTCAGCCTCGCCAATAGCACCGCTAACGCCGCATGCACCACCATGAACGGCGTCGCACCCGCCTCTCGCGCCAGCGACACGAGACGCGCCACCGTTGCCGCCGGCACGGTGAAATCCACGCTGGAACCGAGGCCCGACCGCACCGCCGGGCGTGGCCGGTCGGTAGGTAACGCCAGCGCATCGGGCAGCCCCGACAACGCATCCAACCAGTACGCGATCTGCTGCGACATCAACGATCCCGGATCGTCCTCCGAACCCAGCACCTCCCGCTGCCACAACGCGTAATCCGCATACTGCACCGGCAACGGCGTCCAGGACGGCTCGTGCCCTGCGTGCCGCGCGGCATATGCCACCAACACGTCTCGGCCCATCGGCGCGGTCGAGAAACCGTCCGCGCAGATATGGTGCACCACCACCGCCAAGACGTGCTCGGACTTCGACATCCGGTACAGCGCCCCGCGCACCGGCACCGATTCCGTGACCTCGAAGCCCGCCGTGAGCAATGCGGCCACCCGCATCCGCAACTCTTCCTCGTCCGCGACCGGAATCGGCGTCAGGTCCATCGACACTCTCGACGCATGCACGATGCGCTGTGCCGGCCCCTGGGCCGAGTCCGGGAACACCGTCCGCAAGGCCTCGTGCCGAGCGAACACGTCGAGCACCGAAGCCTGTATCGCTGCCACATCCAGTTCACCGGACAGGCGGACCACAAGCGGAATGTTGTATGCCGCCGACTCCGGGTCGAACTGGTTGAGGAACCACATCCGCTGCTGCGCCAACGACAACGGAATCCGCGCCGGCCGCACCCGACGGGTCAACGCCGGCCGCCCACCTTCACCGGCATGCTGCTCGGCCCGCACCGCCAGCGCCGCCACCGTCGACGCCTCGAAGATCACCCGAACCGGCACACGGGTGTCCAACGCCGCACCCAACCGGGACACCACCTGCGTCGCAACCAACGAATTACCGCCCAACGCAAAGAAATCGTCGTCCAGACCGACCCGCTCGAGCCCCAGCACCTCCGCGAAAATACCCGCCACGACCTCCTCGACCGGCGTAGTCGGCGCCCGAAACTCCCGGACGACGAACGACGGCGCGGGCAACGCCCGTCGGTCGAGCTTCCCACTGGGATTCAACGGCAACGCGTCGAGCACGACCAGCACGTCGGGCACCATGTACTTCGGCAGCGATGTGCTCACCACCTCGCGTGTCGCCTCGACGTCGACGGTCCGCCCGCGGGACGGCAGCACATACCCGACCAATTGCTGACCGAATTCACCGTCGCGCACGACCACCACGGCTTGGTCCACCGACTCGTCTGCCGTCAGCGCGGTCTCGATCTCCCCGAGTTCGATTCGCAGGCCACGTAGCTTCACCTGGAAATCGGTGCGGCCCAGGTATTCGAGGTCACCGTTCGAATTCCACCGCACCAGATCACCCGTGCGGTACAGCCGCTCACCGCAGTCGGCGAAGGGATTGGCGACGAAACGTTCTGCCGTCAGCGCCCCGCGGGCGTGATAGCCGCGGGCGAGCTGGATTCCGGCGAGATACAACTCCCCCGGCACGCCTACGGGCACGCGGTGTAACCGGCGGTTCAGCACGAACGTGCGGGTGTTCCTGATCGGACTCCCGATCGGTATCGGACCCGCCACGCCCTGCAGGCAGCGATGCACGGTCGAGGTCACCGTGGCTTCCGTCGGACCGTAGGTGTTGTCCAGCACTGCCTCGGTGCGCGCGGCGAACCGAGCGGCCAACTCCGAGGGCAGCGCTTCTCCGCCGACCGAGACGTACCGCAGCGACCGCGGCAGCGCGAGCGACGACTCCGCGAGGAACAACGCGAGCATCGACGGCACGAATTCCAAGATCGTGACGTGCCACCGGTCCGACAGCCGCAGCAGGTACTCGGGGTCACGATGTCCCCCAGGCTCGGCAATCACCAATCGGGCGCCGACCTGGAGTGGATAGAACAACTCCCACACCGATGCGTCGAACGTAATGGGCGTCTTGTGCAACACTGTGTCGCGATCGCCGAGCGCGTAGCGGCTACGCATCCACGCAATCTGGTTGACCACCGAGCGGTGGCTGACCGCGACGCCTTTCGGTCGCCCTGTGGATCCGGACGTGAAGATCGCGTAGGCGAGATTCTCGGGCCGCAGCGGAGCCAGCCTGGACGCGTCGGTCACCGCCTCCGCGTCGAAGACCGACAGGTCCAGCATGTCGACTTCGACGGCGTCCAGCGCCGCCGGCAGGTCACCGCGGTCCCTGGACGTGGTCAGCACCACGACGGGTTTCGCGGTCGCAATCACGTACTCGGTACGGTCTGCTGGATGCTCCGGATCCAGCGGCAGGTATCCGGCACCGGCTTTGAGCACAGCGTAAATGCTCACCATCATCGCGAGGGAGCGACACATGCCCAGCCCCACCAGCGACTCCGGTCCTACCTCTCGTGAGATCAAGTATCGGGCAAGCCGATTCGCGCGAGAATCGAACTCGGCGTAGGTCAACGACTGTTCCTCGAACACCACCGCCACCGCATCCGGCGTCCGGCGTACCTGCTCGTCGAACAGCTGCACCAGGGTCCCGCCCTCGACAACCACAGCTGTGGCATTCCATCGATCCATCGCCGCACGCTCGTCGACGCTTCGCAACTCGAGCTCGCCGACCGGTATGGTCACATCGCGTGTGACCGCCTCGAGGATGGTGACGAGTCGGGTCGCGAACCGGGCGACCGTCGATTCCTGGAACAGGTCGAGCGCATAGACGATTGATCCCTCGATTCCGGTCCGATGCCCCTCGGAATCCGAGGCGTCGGTGAAGTGGAATTCGAGATCGAGTTTCGCACCGACGATGTCCGTTTCCAGCGGGGCGATCTCCAGGCCCGGCAGAGTTACCCTGGACCGGACGAAATTGTGAACCACCAGCAGCACCTGGAACAGCGCTGAATGGGCCGTGGAGCGCGTGGGATTGAGGACTTCCACCAGGCGTTCCAGCGGAACGTCGGGGTTGCCGAATGCGGCGAGGTCGACTTCCCGGACGTCGGCCAGAATGTCGGCGAACGACATTGCGGGGTCGACTCGGCTGCGCAGCACCAGTGTGTTGCCGAACATGCCGATGAGGTCGTCGAGTGCCGGGTCGCCGCGGCCGGCGATCTGTGTGCCGATGGGGATGTCCTCAGTTCCGCTCAGGTGGGCGATCAGCACCGCCAGCGACGCGTGGACGACCATGAAGAAGGTCGAGTTATATTCTCGCGCAAGCTGCTCGATACGCTCGGCCAGATTCGAACTCAGAGTGAAGCCGACCTTTGCGCCGCGCGGTGATTGTACTGCCGGACGCGGATGATCCGTCGGCAGCTCCACCATCTCCGGCAGATCTGCCAGAACCTCGGTCCAGTACCGCAGTTGTTCCGAGATCAGTGACGTCGGATCGTCCTGCGCGCCGAGAATCTCCCGCTGCCACAGGGTGTAGTCCGCATACTGCACCTCGAGCGGCGACCAGCCTGGCTCCCGTCCCTCACGCCGCGCGGCATACGCCACCACGATGTCGCGCGACATCGGCGCTGCTGAGCCGCCGTCACTGGAAATGTGATGCACTACCATCGCCAGCACGAACTCGTGGTCGTCGAGCTGGAACAGCCTCACGCGCAACGGAACTTCCCGGGCCACATCGAACCCGCGCCCCACGAAGTCGAATACGCGGGCATGTGCCTCCTCCGGAGCTACCCGCTCCGGCGCCACACTCAGCGGGAGCGCAGTTGTGGGGACGATTACCTGAGACGGCCCGTGGCCCGAGTCCGGGAACATGGTGCGCAGGGCTTCGTGCCGGTCGATCACGTCGACCAATGCTGTCTGCAGCAATTCGATGTCCAGATCACCGGAAAGCCGAATTGCCAGAATAATGTTGAAGGCCGCCGACTCCGGGTCGAACTGGTTGAAGAACCACATCCGCTGCTGCGCCAACGACAACGGAATCCGCGCCGGCCGCACCCGACGGGTCAACGCCGGTCGCCCACCTTCACCGGCATGCTGCTCGGCCCGCACCGCCAGCGCCGCCACCGTCGACGCCTCGAAGATCACCCGAACCGGCACACGGGTGTCCAACGCCGCACCCAACCGGGACACCACCTGCGTCGCAACCAACGAATTACCGCCCAACGCAAAGAAATCGTCGTCCAGACCGACCCGCTCGAGCCCCAGCACCTCCGCGAAAATACCCGCCACGACCTCCTCGACCGGCGTAGTCGGCGCCCGAAACTCCCGGACGACGAACGACGGCGCAGGCAACGCCCGTCGGTCGAGCTTCCCACTGGGATTCAACGGCAACGCGTCGACGACCATCACCTGCGACGGCACCATGTAGGTCGGCAGAGTCTCGCCCACCCTGATGCGCAGGGTCTCCGGGTCCAGGGCAGCCTCGGTATCGGGAACGACGTATCCCACCAGTTGTTCACCGGTGTGGGGATCGTGGCGCAAGACCACGACGGTCTGCGCGACTCCTTCGCACCTGCCGAGCGCTGCCTCGATCTCACCGAGTTCGATCCGCAGACCCCGCAATTGCACCTGTGAGTCGATTCGCCCGACGAAGTCCAGTCGTCCGTCTTTCGTCCACCGCACCAGATCGCCCGTGCGGTACATCAGTTCGCCGGAACCCCTGAAGGGATTGGCCACGAATCGAGCTGCCGTGAGTGCACCGCGGGCATGGTAGCCGCGGGCGAGCCCACTGCCCGACAGATACAGCTCGCCGATCACGCCGACCGGAGAAGGATGCAGCCTTGCATCGAGGACAACAGCTCCGGCACCCTCGATCGGGGTGCCGATCGTGATTCGTTCCTCCGGCACGAGCGGCTCGGTCATGGAGATGATGATGGTGGTCTCTGTGGGACCGTAACTGTTGAAGAAACGACAGGCGGGTGCGAACTTCGCGACCAACTCCGGTGGGCAGACGTCTCCTCCGACGACCACGGCCTGGAGTTCGTCGAGCCCGTCCGGGTCGACGATCCCCAGCGCCGCCGGCGCTGTGATGATGTGGGTGACCCGCTCGACGCGCAGCAACTCCGCGAGCTCGCCGCCACCGATGATCTCGGGTGGAGCGACAACCAAGGTGGCGCCGGCACTGAACCCCGCGATCATCTCGAATACCGACGCATCGAAGCTCGACGACGAGAACCTCAGCACCCGCGAGTCGCCGGTCAAGTCCAGTTCGAGGCGGGCGTCCGCACAGAACGACGCCAGCCCGGCATGGGTTACAACGACACCCTTCGGGACCCCGGTCGAACCCGACGTGTAGATCATGTAGGCCGCATTGGACAACGCGACCGGCGCACCGCGCTCGCCGTCTGTGATCTGTGCCGCCGAAACCTCGTCGCACAGATCCTGCACTTCACCCGCGGTGGGTACCAGCCAGGCAACCTTTCCCGGCAGCGACGTGGTCTCGGCGCTGGTAAGACCGATCACGGCCCCTGAATCGGCCAACATGTACTCGATCCGCTCCACCGGCAGTTTCGGATCGACCGGCACGAACCCGCCGCCCGCCTTCGCGACCGCCCACACCGCAACCACTGATTCGATGGACCGAGCGAAGGCCAACGCGACAAATGTTTCAGGACCGACACCACGAGAGATCAGCACTCGGGCCAGTCGGTTCGATCGGGAGTCGAGGTCCGAATACGACATCTCCACACCACCGCAGGTCAACGCAACACCCACGGGGTTCGACGCGACGCCGGCCGCCAGAATCTCCGGCAGCGTCCGTGCCTGCACAGGCAGTGGCTCAGGGGCCGCAGCCGCGAGCACCCGTTGCCGCTCGGCCGGACCCAGCAAGTCGACGTCGCCCACCGCGACGGACGGATTCTCGATGACCGCGTCGAGCACCCGCACGAACCCCTCGGCGATCCCGTACACCGTCGGAGCATCGAAGATGTCCGCCGCATACGACAGCCTCCCCGCATACCCGCCCCCGGCCGCCTCACTCAGAGCCATCGAGAGGTCGAACTGCGCGGCCTCCCACTCCACTTCCACCGGTGACACCGTCAAACCCGGAAGCTCCACCCTCGACGGCGCGAAATTCTGGAACGCCAACAGCACCTGAAACAGCGGCGAGAAGGACTGCGACCGCACTGGATTCAGCTTGTCCACCAACCGCTCGAACGGCACATCAGCCCTGCCGAACGCCTCGAGGTCCGAATCGCGCACCCGCCCCACCAGCCCCGTGAACGACTGACTCGGCTCACAATCGGCCCGCAATACCAATGTATTGACGAACATGCCCACCAGATCGTCCAACGCCGCATCACCACGACCCGCCACCGGCGACCCGATCGCGATATCCGATGTCCCACTCAACTTCGCCAACAGCACCGCCAACGCCGCATGCACAACCATGAACGGGGTCGCACCCTGCTCACGGGCCAGCGCCGCGAGACGCACCACCGTCGCCACCGGAACCGCGAAATCGACACTCGCACCCACCCCCGACCGTACCGCCGGACGTGGCCGGTCGAGCGGCAGAGCCAGCACGTCCGGCAGACCCGCGAGCGCATCCGCCCAGTACTCGAGCTCTTGCGAAATCAGCGACGTGGGATCGTCCTCCGAGCCGAGAAAGCCTCGTTGCCACAGGGTGTAATCCGCATACTGCACCGGCAGCGGGGTCCACGACGGCGCGTCGCCGGCTGTGCGCGTGGAGTAGGCGTGCACCAGATCGCGGGCGAGTACCTGGATCGACCAGCCGTCGATGCTGATGTGGTGCACGACCATCACCAACACGTGTTCGTCAGGAGCCTCGCACCGCACCAATGTCAGAGCGATCGGGATTTGCGTGGTCACGTCGAATCCGTGTGCCATTGCCTCCCGGATCCGTGTATCCAGAGCAGCGGCCGGGACGACGTCGGGCGCAACGTCGATCAGATCGCCGGTCGCGGCGTGATCGACCGGCAGCACGAGCTGAGACGGGCCGTCAGGGGATTCAGGAAACATCGTCCGCAGCGATTCGTGCCGTTCCAGGATGTCCGCGGCGGCCCGGCGGAGTGCGTCGACGTCGAGGGGGCCGGACAGCCGCAGTGCCGCCGCCACGTTGTAGGCACTCGACGTGGGGTCGAACCGATTGAGGAACCACACTCGGGTCTGAGCCAGGGACAGGGGGAGCCTGTCGGGCCTCGGGCCGGACACGAGCGCGGGGCGCGGTCCTGCACCGGCGTGCATCCGGTCGACGACGGTAGCCAGAACCCCGACGGTGGGCGACTCGAACAGCGACCGCACGGTCAACCCGGTGCCGAGCTCATTGTTGATCCGGGCGACCACACGGGTCGCGATGAGGGAGTTACCCCCGAGGTCGAAGAAATTGTCCGACATACCGATCCGCGAGGCGCCGAGTACGTCCGCGAGAATCTCCGCGAGGACGCACTCCGTCAGGGTGCCGGGCGGGACGAACTGCGCCGAACTCGCGAACTCGGGAACCGGCAGTGCCGTGCGGTCGAGTTTGCCGTTCGCAGTCAACGGCAGTTCCGCGAGCACGACCAGCGCCGACGGCACCATGTACCGGGGAAGCACCGTTGCGGCAGCGTCGAGGAGCGCGCGCACGTCCGGGGACCTCCCGGGCGCAGGCACCACGTATCCGGCGAGGTAGTCGCCGGTGGACCCGTCGTTGCGGGCCAGTGCCACCGCCTGTGCAACATCTGCGTGCCCGTGCAGCGCCGCCTCGATCTCGCCGAGTTCGATGCGCTGGCCGCGAAGCTTGACCTGGAAGTCCGTGCGGCCCAGGTATTCGAGCTGCCCGGTCGGCAGCCACCGAACAAGGTCACCGGTGCGGTACAGCCGACTGCCGTCTCGCACGGTTCCCGCGGCCGCGAGGGGGTTCGCTACGAACCTCTCCGCCGTCAGATCGGACCGGGCCTGGTATCCGCGCGCGAGCTGGACACCGCCGAGATACAACTCCCCCGCCACCCCGACGGGGACGGGACGCAGGCGTCCGTCGAGCACATACGTATGGGTGTTCCAGACCGGTGCTCCGATCGGCACGGTGGTCTCGTCCGGCCCGGTCTCGTAGTAGGTCACGTCCACCGCTGCCTCGGTGGGGCCGTACAGGTTGTGCAGCTCCGCCCCGCTCACCCGGTGCAGATTCGCCGCCGTCACAGGCGGCAATGCCTCACCACTGGTGAACACCCGGCGCAGCGAATTGCACCCATCGACATGCGCTCCGGCCAGGAATACGGCGAGCATCGACGGCACGAAATGCACCGTGGTCACAGATTCTGCGCGGATGACCCGCTCGAGATAGGCGGGGTCCCGGTGCCCGTCGGGCTCGGCGATCACCAGTCGCGCGCCGGTCTGCAACGGCCAGAACAACTCCCACACCGACACGTCGAATGTCACGGGGGTCTTCTGGAGAACCGCGTCGTCGTCGCTCAGTGGGTACCGATGCTGCATCCACAGCAGCCGGTTGACGATGCCCTCGTGCGGCACTGACACACCCTTGGGTCTGCCCGTGGAGCCGGAGGTGAAGATGACATATGCAGGGTTTCGGGTATGCAACGGCCCCACCCGGTCCCGATCCCGGATGGGGTCATCGGACAGCGCCGATACATCGAGGGTGTCGAGGTCGAGGGCCCGCACCTCGGCGGGCAGCGCGACGCGATCCGCGGTGGTGGTGAGAACGACGACTGGACCGGCGGTAGCCACGACGTACGCGATCCGCTCGGCCGGCTGGTCCGGGTCTATCGGGACGTACGCGCCGCCGGCCTTGATCACGGCGTAGATTCCCACCAGCATATCCACCGAGCGTCGCACCGCTACACCCACGAGCGATTCGGGGCCCACACCGCCGCTGATCAGGAACCGCCCAAGCTGATTCGCGCGGGCGTCGAACTCTGCGTACGTCAGCACTGTCCCCTCGAACACGACGGCGTGGGCGTCGGGCGTGTGGGCCACCTGCGCGTCGAACAGCTCGGCGAGGGTGAGGCGCGGTACCTGGTGTTCCGTTGCATTCCAGGAGTCGACCACCAGCTCCCGTTCCTTCGGAACGAAAAGGTCGACGTCGCCGACCGGTGTGTCCGTGTCGCGCGCAATGGTCTCGAGAATCCCGATCACGCGCGCCGCGAGTGTCGTGGCGGTATCGCGATCGAAAATTCCGTGCTGATAACGCAGACTCAGCCGCAGTCGAGGTTCGAGGATGGACAGCAGGGTGATCGGGTAGTGCGTGGCGTCACGCGCATCGAGAGCGGTCACTCGCATTCCCGCGATGTCGGTGTGCTCGTCGAATCCGGACTTGTCGACGGGGTACGACTCGAACACCGACAACGTGTCGAACAGGTTGCCCAGACCTATGCGTGCCTGGATGTCACCCAGTCCGAGGTAATGGTGATCGAGCAGGGAAACTTGCTCACCCTGGAGGCGGGTGAGTAGCTGCGCGCACGTCTCGTCCGGGTCCATCCGCACCCGCACGGGCACGGTGTTGATGAAAAGCCCCAGCATGCTCTCGACACTGGACAGCTGCGGCGGCCGACCCGACACGGTGGCACCGAACACCACATCACGACGGGAGAGCAACCGGGACAGCAGTATTCCCCACGCCGCCTGGACGACGGTGTTCATGGTGACTCCATGACGCGTCACCACCGTGTCGAGCGCACCGATCAGGGCCGCGGGCAGTGCGATGTCGACCTCACCCGGCACGCCGTGCTGTTCCGAGGACGCGTGCGGCGCCAGCAGTGTCGGCTCGTCGAGCCCCGCCAGCGCACGTTCCCAGGCGCGTAAGGACGCGTCCCGGTCGAGTGTCGCCACCCATTCCAGGTACGTGCTGTACTTCCGCGGCTCCGGAAGGGCGGGAGCGTCGTCCGCGGCATAGCGAACCAGCAACTCGCGCACCAGCAGTGGCATCGACCATCCGTCGAGGATGATGTGATGGTTGGTCAGTGCCAGCACGTGACGCTCGGGTGCGGTGCGGATCAACAGCAGGCGCAACAGCGGAGGACGGGCGAGGTCGAATCGGGCGACGCGGTCGTCGTCGAGGAGACGCTCGAGTTCCACTCCCGCCGCCGACCCGCACCCGGTCAGATCCACCTCACGCCACGGCATGTCTGCTCTGTCGACAACCAACTGCGCCGGGATACCGTGATCGTCGTACTCGAATGCGGCACGCAGAGTTGCGTGGTGTGCGAGCACGCCTGCGGCGGCACGGCGCAACCGCGCGGAGTCGACCGCGCCCTCGAGGTCGATGCGCAGTTGCGCGGTGTAGATGTCCAGCGAATCGGCGGCCAGCGTCGAGTGGAACAGCAGACCGGACTGCAACGGGGACAGCGACCAGATCTCTCGTAGCCCCGGGTACGAGTGTTCCCAACGCTCGATCCGACTCTGGCTCACCGTGACCAGCTGGCAATCGGACGGTGTCAGACCACCCGCGACGGGCTGAACCGTGTGCGCGGCAAGACCGTCGAGGGCGCTTCGCCACAGATCCGCAAGGGCTGCGACGTCGGAGTCGCGGATCACCCCGGTCGGATACGCGAACGATGCCGTCAATCGGGGTCCCTCGGGGCTGTCGACCACCATCGCGTTGATGTCGATCACCGCAGCCACGGCCATGCCGGATCCGCTCGCTGTGATCAGGTCCGGTGCCTCGGGGTCCGGCAGCCAGCCGAGATCCTGCAAGTCGCCGAGGTGTTGCACGCCCATGCGGCCCAGGTAGTTGAAACTGATCTGCGGCTCAGGAAGACCCCCGAGAATCGACCTCGCGCTCTCGTCGAGATGCCGGAGCAATCCGAATCCGACGCCACGGGCAGGCACCGCGACGAGCTGTTCCTTGACGGTCTTGATCACGACACCGGCAGCATGTCCACCCTCGAAGGCCCTGCCGAGTTCGACGGCCGGCAGTTCGAGCCGGACCGGGAAGGCGCTGGTGAACCAACCGACGGTACGTGCAAGATCCGCGCCGGCCACCGCCTCCTCCTCGCGCCCATGACCTTCCAACGTCAGTAACACCGAACGCTCGTCGATCCCGTGCGAGTGTCGCCACTGCACGACCGCCATCGCCAGCGCCGACAGGAGTCCGTCGTTGACGCCGCATCCGAACACATCGGGAAGTCGAGCGAGCACCGCATCGGTCACGGCGGGACTCACGTCGATGTGTACCCGCTCGGTCGTGCGCATCGTGTCGATTGCGGGCGCGATGGGTCGTGTGCCGATCTGCGGGTCAGGGCCGCTGAGAACCTCTCGCCAATAGGGCAATTCGCCTCTGTGCGCTCCTCGATCTGCCGCGTCCTGCAGTCCATATGCCCAGCGGCGGAACGACGTGCCCACCGGGGCCGGCGTCGGCGTCTGCCCCGCGCCCAGCTGCAGCCACGCCGTCGCGAGGTCCGGCAACAGCACGCGCCACGACACACCGTCCACCACCAGGTGATGCGCGATAACCAGCAGTCGGCCTGGTGCGCCCGCAGATTCGGAGACACACCACACCAGCTGGAGCATGATCCCGTTTTCCGGGTCCAGGCGGGCCGCAGCCGCCGCACACTCGGCGCTCACCACGTCGGTGAACGCGCGGCTGCCGGGTGCCGCCGCCGTGACGATCCTCGAAATCCGATCGCCGGCCGGCACGCTACCGGCAGCCATCGTTTCGAACGCCCAGGTACCGTCGCCGTCAGGGACGAACTTCGAACGCAGGGCATCATGGTGATCGAGCACCGCCGCGAGCGTCGCACTCAACCGATCCGTATCGACATCAGACGGCAAGGTCAGCAGCAGCGCCTGGAAGAAGTCGGCGAAGGGGCCCCGCTCGAGCATCGAGTACATGATCGGCGTCGGCGGGATACGCCCGACGCCGCCGCCCTCGAGCTCCTCGAGGACGACCGCCGATTCTGCCTCCACCGGCACCGCCACCGCGGCGATTCCGGCGATCGTCTTGTGCTCGAACACGGCCCGCGCACTGAAGCCGAGACCGAACTCCCTGGCTCGGGCGGCGATCTGCATCGCGACGATGCTGTCGCCGCCGAGCGCGAAAAGACTGTCGTCCACACTGACCCGGTCGAGGCCGAGTGCCTCGGCGACGAGACCCGAGAGCTGCTCCTCCGCCGGTGTCGACGCGGCGCGGAACTCGTGTTCAGTTGATCCGAAGTGTGGTTGCGGCAGTGCACTGCGGTCGAGTTTGCCGGCCGCCGTCACCGGCACGTGTTCGAGCCGCATTACCGACGACGGGATCATGTGGGACGGCACGATTTCGGCGACGCCCTCGACAATCGCGACCGGATCGAATTCACGACCGGTGTCGAGGCGCACGTAGGAGACCAGCGCCGTCGTGCCGCCCGCCGTCCGATGAACCACCGTCGCCGCGAAGTTGACGCCGTCCTGGGCGAGCAGTGCCGAGTCGATCTCGCCGAGTTCGATGCGGAAGCCACGGATCTTGACCTGGGTGTCGGACCGGCCGATGAACTCGAGCGTGTAGTGCCCCGCCCCGGTTCCCTGAGACGACCGCACCCAGCGCACCTCGTCACCGGTGCGGTAGAGCCGAGACCCCGGCTCACCGAAGGGGTTGGCCACGAATCGGTTCGCCGTCAGCCCGTGCCGATGGTGATAGCCGCGTGCGATTCCGGGGCCGGCGAGGTAGAGCTCACCCACCACCCCGGCGGGCACGGCGCGGAGCTTGCGGTCGAGCACCACGACGCTCGTACCCTGGATCGGGCGGCCGATGGTAATCGGTTCGCCCGGCGTCAGCGGCTCACCTGCGGTGATGATGATGGTCGTCTCGGTCGGCCCGTAACTGTTGGTGAAGCGGCACACCTGCCCGAACCGCTCCACGAGGTCGGGGGTGCACACGTCACCGCCGACCACCACCGCCTCGAGATGTTCGAGCCCACGCGGGTCGACTGTGTTCATCACCGTGGGAGCCGTGATGATGTGGGTTACCTGCTGTTCGCTCAGCAGGTCGACGAGGTCGCTTCCACCATGCATCTCGGGCGGGGCGACAACCATCGTGGCACCGGCGCTGAAAGCCTGGATCATCTCGAACACCGAGGCATCGAAGCTGGCCGACGAGAACCGTAACACCCGCGATTCGTGGTGAATGCCGAGTTCCGGGCGCGCGCCGGCCGCGAAGTTCGACAGACCGCTGTGGGTGACGACGACCCCTTTCGGAAGCCCGGTCGATCCCGATGTGTAGATCATGTACGCGGGGTGACGGATTGACAGCGGGGCGCGGCGATCGACGTCGCCGATCGTGGCGCTCCGCTGTCGTTCACAGCGTGCGCGCAACTCTTCGTCGTCGAGGACCAGCCAGCGAATTCCGTCGGGCAGTGTTGCACGCAGTTCGTGAAGCGTGAGCCCCACCAGTGCCCCCGAATCGGACAGCATGTGCGCGACTCGCTCGGGTGGGAGTTTCGGATCGACAGGCACGAAGGCGGCCCCGGTCTTCGCGACCGCCCAGAACGCGACGAGTGACTCCGCCGACCTGGGAAGACTCAGCACGACGAAGGTTTCCGGTCCGGCCCCCGATTCGATCAGTAGTCGCGCCAGTTGATTGGATCGCTGGTCGAGCTCGTGGTAGGTGACCTCCCGTCCCGACGCCCGAATCGCGACTGCGTCCGGTGCGGCGGCAACGCCGTCGGCCAGCAAGTCGGGGAGGAGCCGCTCCGGCTCTGTCTGCGGACCGCGACATGGCACGAGATCCGCGCGTTCGTCGGCGTGCAGCACGTCGAGAGCGGCGATGCGGTCGGTGGCGGCTGACGCGGCGAAGGCGGAAAAGAATTCGAGGAACCGGGCATGGTGACCGCGCAGCTCCTGTTCGGTGTACAGATTCGGGTTGGCCTCGAAGTCGACCTGCGCAACGTCGCCTGCGACACCGGGATAGATGTTCACTGCGAGGTCCTCCACCGGACCGGTGGTCAGCACGTGGAGCCGGCCGATCGACGGACCGAGCCGAATCTCGGCGTGGAACATCATGATGTTGATCGACGGACCGAAAAAGCCGCGACGCCCACCCAGGACGCCCGCATCACGTCGTATGTCCTCGTGCCGGTACCTCTGGTGACGTAGCGCTCCGGTCAGCGCCAGTTGCGTACATCTCATCAAGTCGACGGAGGTCGTTTCCTCCCCGACCGAGAGTCGGATCGGAAGGACGTTGGAGATCATGCCGCCCGAGCGGCGCAACCGGGAGGTGGTGCGTGCCGAGACCGGCAAGCTCAACACCACGTCGTCCTCGCCGGTCAGGCGGGAGAAGAATGCAGACACGGCGGCCACCGCGGCTGTCGCGAACGTCGCCCCGGGTTCCCGGCCGGTCAGACTCTGCAGTGCGGCTGTCGTGGCAGCGGACAGCGGTGCGCTGCTCACCAGCGACTGCGCGCCGATCTCGGCCGCCCGCCCGGCGAGGCTGATCGCCGGTGGGAGATTGCGGCTGCGCTCCGCCCAGTACGTGCGGTCCGTCTCGAACCGGCTCGAGGTGCGGTAGCGCGCCTCTTCTTCGACCACCTCCCGCAATCCACTCGCGGTGAACTCGGCCGGCGCGCGACCCTCGACCGCCGCGGTGTACAGCTCCGCGGCACGGTTCATGAACGTCATGGCGCCGAAGCCGTCGAGGGCGATGTGGTGAATTCGCGAGTACCAGAAGTAGCAGTCGTCGGCGACGCGCAACATTGCCGAACGGATCAGCCGATCATGGAGGAGATCAATCGGGTTGCTGCATTCGGCGCGCATCCACGCGAGAGCCGCAGCCCGCGGATCAGAGTCGGAACGGAAGTCGAGATGTGTCATCTCGAAGCCGAGCGACTCGTCCACCGTCTGGAGCGGCTCACCGTCCCACTCGACGATTCGGAGCAGTCCGGTACCGAGTTCCCGGAGTGCCGCGGGTCCGATCCGTGCGAGCAGGCCGATGTCGAGATCAGCGATACCGACCTCGACGTACTGAGCAATGACGATCGGAACGTCGCCCAGCAGGTGCTGGGCGAACCACATTCCACGCTGAGCGGCGGAGAGTGGGAACAGCTCGGAGGGCCGTGCAACATTCGCAATCACCGTGTCCGAAAGGACCGAAGTCGTATCGAAATCGTCCAGCGATGACACCCTCGGCCCTCGGCAATCCATATATCGACACTGAAGCGCGCGAAGGGGAACACCCATTTCACTCAGCTGCGGTTATCGACTCCTCTTTCCGACGCTACTCGCGGCCCAGCCGCCGACGCGATACCTCGCTCCGTTGATACCGCACGGTCTCTAATTCTCGGCGATCAGAGAAGAGCACAACAAATGGTTTGTTTTGTGCATCACACCGTTCGGATTCCGGGTGGACGGTCAGCCGTTGGGCGGCCGCCAGAGTTCGAGTCGCGGAATGTCCGGTGGCTCGAATCCCAATACCTGGCCGTAGAAGGACAGTTCGGCGTTGCGGGAACTGATCAGGGTGGCCAGCTTCCGGAATCCGTGCGACTCCCCCTCGTACTCGAGGTAGGCGTGCGGGATGCCCTTCTCCACGAGCGCATCCCGGAACCGTTCCGCCTGCGACGGCGGCACGATCGGATCGTCGAGCCCCTGCAGGAGCAGAACCGGGCAGTTCAGTCCGCCAACGTTGTTCAGCGGCGCACGTTCGGCGTAGAGGTCGGCCGCCTCGGGCAGCGGGCCGATCAGCCCGTCGATGTATCGGGACTCGAAGTCGTGCGTCTCCTTCACGAACCCGTCCAGTTCGGCCACCCCGAAGTAGGACGCACCGCACGCGAACACGTCCGAGGTGGTCAGCGCCGCGAGCACGGTCCACCCGCCGGCGGATCCGCCCTCGATCGCCAGCCGGCCGGGGTCCGCCATGCCCGCCTCGGCGAGGCCGGTCACCGCCGTCACCACGTCCTCGACGTCGACGACCCCCCACTGTCCCCGCAGCCGGTTGCGATACTCGCGACCGTATCCCGTGGACCCGCCGTAGTTCACGTCGACGACGCCGATTCCGCGGCTGGTGAAGAACGCGAACACGGGATTCAGCGAAGGCGCGACCCGCGACGTCGGTCCGCCGTGCACGAACGCCACATACGGCGGCAACTCCCCGTCCTCGCCCCGGTATCGCGGGTGACGCGGCGGGTAGGCGATCACGTGGACTTCGCGTTCGGCGCCCTGGAACGTCAGCTGCCGGGCCTCGGGCAGATATGCCGCCTCGGGAAGTTCGGTGACGGACAACCGGACGGTGCGGAGTGCACCCGTGTCGAGGTCGAGTTCGCGCAGGCCCGACGGGGTCTGGGCGCCGCCGGTGAGCAGCAGGATCCGGTTGCCGTTGCGGTCCCCGAGGCCGACGCTGGTGAGCCCGTCCAGCGGGATGTCCACGAGCGAACCGGTCGCGGGATCGAGGACGGCGAGGGTGTCGGTTCCGAATGTCCGCACGGTCAGGAGCGTGCCGTCGTCGCGGCGGGTGTGCCAGCGGCCGCCGAGCATCCACAGCGCGCCGCCGAAGTCGGCGTCCATCGGGCACAACGCGACCGGGTCGGGATCGTCGATGCCGACGCGGTAGAGATTCCACCAGCCGCTGCGGTCGCTGATCGTGTACAGGTCGGTGGGACCGACCCATTCCGGTTGCAGCACCGATTCCTCGGGACCGCCGAGAAGTGTCCGCACCTTCCCTGTCACGCGGCCGCCCTCGACCGCCACGACCCTGAGCTCGGTGCCGTCCCATGGCATCTGCGGGTGGTCCCACGCGATCCAGGCGAGGTGCCTTCGATCCGGGGACAGCTGCGGATTGGCCAGGAAGTCGGAGCCGGCGACGACGGACCGCACCCGGTGCGGGTCGTTCGCCGCCGACCCGTCCAGCGGAATCACGCAGATGTCGCGGGAGACGCCGCCGTCCGTGTCATGCATCTCGCGGACGGCCCACACCTCGCCGTCGATCACCGACAGGTCGCCGTACCGCAGCGAGCAGGGCTGCGGCGGCTCCGGTGTCAGCGGCACCGGTGTCCCGCCTTCGAGCAGGTACAGACGCTGATCGCTGAACTCGGCGAACACCAGGCGGCCGGCGTCGGTGACGGTCCAGGCGCCGCCGCCGTACTCGTGAACGCGGGTGCGGGCGTTCCACGGTGCGGGCAGGACATCTTCCGGTTCGTCGTCCAGACCGAGGCGCCGCACCGCGACCCGCCCGCCTTCGCTGGGCCGCAGTTCCGACCACCACACGTCGTCGCCCACGTACCGGCCGCCCTCGACGGGGTGGCCGCTGGAGGCGAGATCCGCCGCCGCGATCGGAGAGGGCCAGGAACCGTAAGGCGCAGAGGTCATCCGCAGAGGATATTCCGCCGTCCGCTACTCCGCAGGCAGCCACGCGCCGTGAAGGCCCGCCGGAACCCGGATCGGCAGCCGCACCTTCCCGATCGGCCCCGACCCTGGGTCGTCGGCGGGCAGCACGAAGAACCAGGACGACATGTCGCCCCGGTCGGTCCCGATCATTCCCCAGTACTCGTGCTCGGCGCCGGGCATGAAGATCGGCTCACCCACCGACACACTCCCCGGATCCTAGTGCGCCTCGGTGCCGCGGGCAGTGTCGAAGAACCACAGCGAATCCTGCCGTCCCTGGCTGCGGTCGAGTTTGCCGACGGTCGCCACCGTGCGGTGCCCTCGGGTCAGCTCACGGTCGTCGACTCGCGGGAACTCGACGTCGCGGTCGCACACCACCTCTCGCGTCACCCGTCCGCTGCCGGGGTCGACGACGGCGCGAACCAGCGAGCCGAGCGACGGCTCCGGAGCCTTCGCGAACCCACCGGGGTACGTCCACTCCACGTAGTCGACGCTCACCCGCCCGTCGGGCAGATCGAAGGCGTTCGCGAAATGCCACACCCAGTAAGCATCGTGCGTCGTCCACCGGACCGGACCGCCGTCGCGGGGCACCAGCGCGATCCGCGTGCCGTCCTCGGGCCGCCAGTCGAGCACGGACCCGCCGGTCAGCACGGCGGCGATGTCGAAGACCAGCGGGCACAGCATCAGAACGATGTAGCGCTCGGTGAGCGCCATGTCGTGGATCATCAGCGGGGTGTCCGCGCCCTCGACCGTCGTCGGTGTCCGCGCCACCGAGCCGTCGGGGTTCACCACCGACCACGTCAAATACGGGGCATCCAGCATGTAATTGAACAGCACCATCTGTCCGGTGACCGGGTCGATCTTGGGGTGCGCGGTGCTCCCCACACCCATGGCGCCGTCACAGTTCTCCCGCCCCAGCGTGCTCAGGTCGGCGGGGTCGAGGCGGAACGGCAGCGTGGTCTCGGCCATCGCGAGCAGCCGTCCGCCGTGCCGGACGATGTTGATGTCGGGCAGCTCGCGCGACGTGCCCGCGAGGTCGGGCCCCACTTCGTCCTCCGTCGGCGTGTAGAGATCGGTGACGCCGGGCCAGATGACGTGCCCGGCCTTCTCCTCCGCCTGCACCATCGGGGTTCGGACGAAGCGGTTGGTGTACCGGGCCGCACCGTCGGCGATTTCGATTCGGTGGGCCATGCCGTCGCCGTCGAGCGGATAGACGTACGTCCCGATCGGATCGAACCGAGGGTTGGGCCCGTTGCGCAGATAGGCGCCGTGAAGATCGGCGGGCAGCTCGCCGGTCACCTCGAGATCCCGGACGTCCACCTCCTCCCGTTGCGGCGCGAACACCCCGACGAGATGGCTGTGGTGCGCGATGTCGACGGGTCCGGGGCGACGGGATACCGGTGCTGACATGTGCATCATTCCCTCCGGGCGCGGTGAATGCGAGACGGATCCGACCCCCTCTCGAGGGTATGACGGGCACCTGCGCGGGCGGGGTGTTTCCACGACGCGACGGCGGTCTGATACCCACCAGTAGAAATCTGGTTGCCCGGGAGTGGGAGAATGACGCTCGTGAGCAACCCAGACCACGGCCATCACCGCATGCCGCACCGCAAGCTGGAGCAGTCCACCAAGCTTCAGAACGTGCTCTACGAGATTCGTGGACCGGTACATGCCCACGCCGCCCGGCTGGAGGCGGAAGGCCACCGGATCCTCAAGCTCAACATCGGCAACCCCGCGCCGTTCGGTTTCGACGCGCCCGACGTGATCATGCGCGACATGATCGCAGCGCTCCCGTACGCGCAGGGGTACTCCGAGTCCAAGGGCATCCTGTCGGCGCGGCGCGCGATCGTCACCCGCTACGAGCTGGTCGCCGGGTTCCCCGAACTCGACGTCGACGACATCTATCTGGGCAACGGTGTGTCCGAGCTCATCACGATGACTATGCAGGCGCTCCTCGACAACGGCGACGAGGTGCTGATCCCGGCACCGGACTACCCGCTGTGGACGGCGATGACGAGCCTCGCCGGCGGCACCCCGGTGCATTACCTGTGCGACGAGGGCAACGACTGGAACCCCGACATCGCGGACATCGAGTCGAAGATCACCGACAAGACCAAGGCGCTGCTGGTCATCAACCCGAACAATCCGACGGGTGCGGTGTACTCGATGGAGGTGCTGCAGCAGCTCGTCGACCTGGCGCGCAAGCATCAGCTGCTGCTTCTCGCGGACGAGATCTACGACAAGATCCTCTACGACGACGCCAAGCACATCTCACTGGCGACGCTGGCCCCGGACTTGCTGTGCCTGACGTTCAACGGCCTGTCGAAGGCGTACCGCGTCGCCGGCTACCGGTCCGGCTGGGTCGCCATCACGGGACCGAAGGAACACGCCGCGGGTTTCCTCGAGGGACTCGACCTGCTGGCGTCGACGCGTCTGTGCCCGAACGTGCCCGGTCAGCACGCCATCCAGGTGGCGCTCGGTGGGCACCAGAGCATCGAAGACCTGATCCTGCCGGGTGGTCGACTGCTCGAGCAGCGTGATGTGGCCTGGGAACGCCTCAACATGATTCCCGGTGTCTCCTGCGTGAAGCCGAAGGGCGCGCTGTACGCATTCCCCCGCCTCGACCCCAACGTGTACGAGATCTACGACGACGAGAAGCTGGTCCAGGACCTTCTACTGCAGGAGAAGATCCTGATGGTGCAGGGCACCGGATTCAACTGGCCGGACCACGACCACCTCCGCATCGTGACGTTGCCGTGGGCGCGTGATCTCGCTGTCGCCATCGAGCGGTTCGGAAATTTCCTCACCAGCTACAAGCAGTAGGATCGAGACACAGCAAGCGACACGCGCGTCGCTTGCGTGTCTCCTGGGGGAAAAGAATGGTCACCAGCACCCGCGCGCGTTTCGGACAGTTCGTCCATCGACGACGGCGTTTGCTGAACCTCACACAGGACGAGGTCACGGCCGCGGGTGGCCCGTCCGACGCAGCTCAGACGCGCGCCGAGAACGGGACCGGCCCGGATCCGAGCATCGAGACCCTCCGCAAACTGGACGTCGCGCTCCGCTGGGCTCCGGGCAGCGCGGCTCGCACTCTCGACGGTGGTCATCCGACTCCGCTCGAGGCGCTCGACGGGGAGGACCGGTCACCGACCTCGCGCCCGCTGACGCTCGGGCCGTCGGAGATTCCGCTGGATCTGGACACGATCATCGAGATCCTGGGGCCGCACACCCAGATCACCAAGCTGAGCGCGGCGCACCCCGAGGTTCCGGGGCTGGCCGAAGCGGCGGGCGAACTGAGCCGGGTGGTCTCGAAGATCACCGGCGCGTACGTGACGCGGTTGCTGGAAGTCAACGGAGGCCCGGCCGGGCCGCGCCAGCCGCTGGTCGAATTCGCGTTCGGCCACCTGCTCGAGGAACCGTCCACGGTCACCGACCCACGTGAACTGGAGGAAGCACGGTATCGCCGTTTCCTCTACGGCCGGGGAGACGGCCTCGACGCGGCCACCCGGGAGCGCTTCTGGCGTCGATGGGAGGACGCGGTGAAACTCGTGGCCACCGAGGATCCCGAACGCAGCGGAGATGCGGAGGTGAACGCATGAACGGCGTGCCGCTGTCGGTGCGGGTCAACCGCCTCTTCTCGCTGGCCCACGACCTCGACGGTCCCGAACCGGGCGAAGACACCGTCGCCGCGGGTGTGTCGCGGATACTCGGCCGTGCCGTCGAGCCGTCCGAGATCGAGTCCCTGCGCAGGAACGATCACCACGCGCCCGAGCCCGACGTCCTGCGGGCGGTCGCACAGCACTTCCACGCCCCCGAGCAGTACCTCGCCACCGATGGCTACCACGACTACGACACGCTGGTCCGCTTCAAGATCGCGGTTCGCGAGGCCGGTGTCCGGCACTTGTCGATGCGATCGCTCGACGCATCCGCGGAGCCGACCACCGCGGAGATGGAATCGCTGATTCCCCTTCTGGAGAATCTGCGGCGGAGTCACGGACCGGTGCCGGTCGCGGCCCCGGACCCTCGTCAGACCTGAGCGGGGACGCGCGCCGACGGGTCCGCGGGGCCGCCGAACTGCGGTAGGCGACGCGCCCACAGTTCGGCCGCCACGTGCTCGGCGTCCCGCCAGTGATCGGCGAGCCGGGCCAGCTCCCACGGTTCGCCGCCCGGCTGTGACGAGCCCGAGTACAACCCGGTGACCGGTGGGTGACCGGCCGCGCGAGCGAGGCAGGCGAGGTGCAGTCGGGTGGCCGCGGCTCGGACGGGCGATGCGGCCGGGTCGCCGACGTCGCCGGGCAGGTACCGGTCGACGACGAGAATCGCGTCGCGGATCTCGACCTCCATGCGATCCCGACGTGCACGCGCTGACAGAGCCCGGCGGTCCTCGGGACGTAATTCGAATACGACCTCGGGGACGGCCGCGGTGAGCGTCCGCCACACCGGCAGCAGTCGCCGGGCGGTGCGTCCGGACCGGTACCGCCGCAGTAGCACCCGCAATACGGGACCGAGCGCGATCACGGCACCGGCGGCGACAACGAGCAGGCGCAGGAACACGCCCGCCTCGGCGTGACTCTCGGTGACGGCGTCGTCGGCGGCGGAGGTTCGCATCACCCCGTCGATCATGACGACGACCATGCTCACCACCTCGAACACTGACAGCGCGATGACCGCAGCGAAGACCCACCGGTCCCGGCCCGACGCCGCGGCGCGGACACTCCTGATCGAGATTCCCGCGATGAGTAGCGCCGCAAGGAGGATCGGGAGCGCATAGGCGATACAGAACGCGGTGTATTGCCATCCGCCCGCCGCTTTCACTCCGACACCCTGCGCGCGTGCGGGGCCGCTGAGTACGATCAGCGCCGCGGCGGGCAGGACGGCGACGGCGAGGGTGACGGCGTGGATCCGTCGGAACCGGTCGGGACCGAACGCCCAGACCGAGAACAGGCTGATCAGCGATGCCGCGGTGAAGATGATGCACGCGTTGCCGAGCGGGCTCGAGATCCCGGCGCCGAACACCCCGTCCACGATGTCGCGTACCCACTGCCGGCGTAGGGCGACGGACAGGGATGCGAAGACGAGCGCCGCGTTTATCCGCTGCTCGGCAACCGTGGACCGGACGAAAACCAGCCGCAGCGCCGTGGTGCCCCAGATCAGTGCAAGGAGCGACCAGCTGACTAATCCCGGTGGCGTGTACACGGTCAGAAGGACCCGAGAATCCGGGAGGCGCGGGGGTCCATTGTCGCAGCGGACGTGTTGCCACCTCGGCGGGCCATGAGGAGCGTGGCCAGCAACTCGGCCTCGTACTCCTGTGCGCTGGAATAGTTCGATCGTCCGAGAGCCGTGACGCCGCTCGAGGGGTCGACCGACGGTGCAGCCGTCGGCAGCACCGTCGCGTCCACCGACCGATCACCGAGCGCGGTGCGGTCGTGGCCGAGCTCCATGTGCGCCAGTTCGTGGCAGATGATGTGGGTGGCGTGCACGTCCGACGTCCCTGCTGCGTACAGGATCACGTCGTCGTCGGCCCGTGCGAGCCAGAGTCCGGAATGACCGCCCTGGACCAAGGCCTGCGAGACCGGGACCAGGTGAATCGGACGGCCACGACGAGCTGCGACGCCGGCGACGAGCTGATCCCTGTTCCAGGGCACGGGAATAGCCATCTCCGCCACGATCCGGCGAAGATGGTTGCTGGATCGCGACTGCCGCGAGATTCGCACTGGAACACCTCCGAACGGCCATAATCCTAGGCCGTCGGGGTACGAGGTCACGACATGTGGGCGATTTCACCTACCCGGTTGACGAATGCCCCTACCGTGTCGGTAGATTGGCTACCGGCACCTCGAGTGCCTCGAGCACCTGTCGCCCCTCCCCCCCCCTGTGGGCGCCAGGTCGGTGGCGGGGTCAACCCCCCCTGTAC
>NZ_JAAOQS010000081.1:0-42654 GCF_011603105.1 Rhodococcus sp. A14
CGCGTCCGCGGCGAGCACCCGGATGGTGTCGACGGCCTTGGTGTCCAGTTCGGTCCAGTCGGCGGGGTGAACCGGTTGCGTGAGGACGTGGATGTCGTCTGTGATCGACACGGGCAGAAGTCTCCTGACATGGGTGAACGTGGAGCCTGAGGATGCGTGGGCCTCTTGTGCCACTCCAGCCTAGTGTGCGGTCGTATCCGGGTCGATTCGGTTCACGCATTACGGCGGTCTACCATCGTTTGTAGTAGACGGCCGGCCGTCGCGAAGGACTTCGGGAGCAGGCGCCGGCATTCGGATGTGGAATTACGCGTGGTGCGAGGAGAGAACGTGCGGACAGGGCATCAGCCGAGCGGACACGGCTTCGGCAGCCCCAGCCCCGCCCCCCGCGCGACCGACACCGGTACGGTGCTGGGTCGCGTCACGGGCAAGGTCCTGGCCTACATCGCATTGACCAAGCCGCGGGTGATCGAGCTGCTGCTGGTCGCCACCATCCCGGCAATGCTGCTGGCGGATCGCGGCAACGTCGACATCGCGCTGATCCTCAGCACGCTGTTCGGCGGATGGATGGGTGCGGCGAGCGCGAACTCGCTCAACTGCGTCGTCGACGCCGACATCGACAAGGTCATGAAACGCACCGCTCGCAGGCCGCTGGCCCGCGACGCGGTGCCGACGTCGCACGCGTTCGTGTTCGGGATGACTCTCGGTGTCGCGTCGTTCCTGTGGCTGTGGTGGCGGGCGAATTTGCTCGCCGGCTGCCTGGTCGTCCTGACCATCGCGTTCTACGTGCTCGTGTACACGATGGTGCTCAAGCGCCGGACCTGGCAGAACGTGGTTTGGGGCGGCGCCGCGGGCTGCATGCCCGTCATGGTCGGCTGGTCGGCGGTCACCGGGTCGCTGAGCTGGCAGCCCATCGTGCTGTTCCTGGTCATCTTCTTCTGGACGCCGCCGCACACGTGGGCCCTCGCCATGCGCTACAAGGAGGACTACAAGGCGGCCGGTGTCCCGATGCTGCCGGTGATCGCCACCGAGGAGCACGTCACCAAGCAGATCCTGCTGTACAGCTGGGCGATGGTGATCACGTCCCTCGTGCTCGTCCCCGCCGCGGGTGTCGTGTACGCCGTCGTGACGCTCGTCGCCGGTGCCTGGTTCCTGCTGATGGCCCATCAGCTGTACCGCAGCGTCCGCGGCGGAGCGGCCGTGAAACCGCTCCGCCTGTTCCTGCAGTCCAACAACTATCTGGCCATCGTCTTCGTCGGTCTCGCCGTCGACTCCGTGCTGGGACTGCAGACCGTCGGCAGCCTGCTGAGCTGATCCTCCGCGTCAGGGCCGAGTTGACGCTCCGCATCAGGGCCGAGTCGACGCTCCGCGTCAGGGCACCAGCACGATCGATCCCGTCGTGGCACGCGCCTCCAGGTCGCGGTGCGCGTCCTCGGCCCGCTCGAGCGGGTACTCCGCGCCAACCCGGACCGTCAGCGAACCGTCGGCCAGGGCGGAGAACACGTCGCCCGCCCGCCACGTCAATTCCTCACGGTTGCGGATGTGGTGCGCGAGTGTGGGCCGGGTGAGGAACAGCGAACCGGCCGGGTTCAGCCGTTGCGGATCGAACGGCGGCACCGGGCCGCTCGCCGCGCCGAACAGCGCGACCGTCCCCCGGATCCGCACCGACGCGAGACTGGCCTCGAACGTGGACGCGCCGACACCGTCGTAGGCGGCTGCGACGCCCTCGCCGTCGGTCAGTTCTCGCACCCGGGCGGCGATGTCGTCGTCGTATCGCAGCACCTCGTGTGCGCCGGCGTCGCGGGACAATTGTTCCTTGGCGTCGGAGGACACGGTGGTGATCACCCGCGCGCCCAGCGTGGTCGCCATCTGGGTGAGCAGCAGGCCGACTCCGCCCGCTCCGGCGTGAACGAGGACGGTGTCGCCGGACTGGATCGGGTAGGTCGAGTGGGCCAGGTAGTGGGCCGTCATTCCCTGCAGCAGAGCGGAAGCGGCCTGCGGGGCGGGCACGGAGTCGGGGACGGCGATCGCGGCCGCCGCGGGGACGACCACCTTCTCGGCGTAACTGCCGGGGGCGGAGCACCAGGCCACCCGGTCGCCGGGAGCGATACCGGTCACGTCGCCGCCGACGGCCTCCACGACTCCGGAGCCCTCGTCTCCGGGGATGTAGGGCAGCGGCCGCGGATACAGCCCCGTCCGGAAGTAGGTGTCGATGAAGTTGATGCCGATCGCCTCGGTGCGAACCAGAAGATCCGTCGCTCCGATCCGGGGTTCGGGAACCTCCGCCGGTTCGAGGACGTCGGGACCACCGAGACGGGAAACCTGTATCGCGCGCATGGATTCAGTTCTACACGGCGAGTGCCGCCGTTCCGAGCCTGGCGGACACGACGCCACTACCGCCCAGTATTCTCGGGGTCATGAGTACCGACACCCACGCGGATCAGGCGCCCGCGAGCCCGGCGCCCTCGCTGCCGTCCCACACGGTCGACGCGATCAAGAAGTTCGTGGCCGAGCACGGCGGTTCCGCCAGTGCCGTCATCCAGCCGATCGGACTCGCCGGCGTCCGCATCACGCTCGTCGGCGCCGACGGCATCCTCGGTGACCAGGTGGTCAAGGATCTGGCCACCGCCAACGCCGTCGTCGCATCCTTCGACGACGTCACCGTCTCGGAGTGGGACCGCGCGATCACCAGCATCGTCACGCCCCGCAAGGGGCACTTCCAGAAGATGGCCGGCTGGGTCGCGCGGCAGACGCGGTTCCCGAAGGCCCGCAACGAGCGCTAGACGCTCGCGGTGTCCGGCTGCGTGACGTACTCGCGGGTGCGTCCCGCAGCCCACACCGCCGCGGTGGCCGCGGTGCACAGCCCGGCCCCCGCAACGTGGAATGCCACCAGGGCCGCGGGAACGTCCGTGAAGAACTGGACGAGTCCGATCAGGGCCTGCGCCGCCACCAGCACGAGCAGAACCTGCACGCGGATCTTCACCGCGCGGGTGGCGCCCACGGCGTAGAGGCCGAAGCACAGGCCGACCAGCAACGCCAGGTAGCCCACGAGCAGCTGGGCGTGCAGGTGCACGAGCGTGACGATCTCCACCTCGAGGCGGGGAACCACGCGGTCGAGACTCTTGTCTCCCGCGTGCGGTCCGGCGCCCGTGACCAGCGTTCCGGCGGCGAGCACCCCCGCCAGCGCGACACCCGACAGCGCGGTGAGCCACCGCAGCGGGGCGGGGATCACGTCGATTGCCGGTGCGTCGTCGGGTTCGCAGATCTTCACGTACATCACGGTCGCCAGCCACACCATCGCCATCGACGCGAGCAGGTGTACCGCGACCGTCCACCACAGCAGTCCGGTGAGCACCGTGACACCGCCGATGACGGCCTGCACGACGGTGCCGAGGGGCATCATCCACGCGTAGACGAGGACCTCTTTACGGCGGCGGGCGCGGGTGACCGCGAGGACGATCAGGGCCGCGGCCACGACGACGACGAACGTGAGCAACCGGTTGCCGAATTCGACGGCCTGGTGGATGACGGCGACCTCGCCGTGCCCGACCGGCACGAAGCTGCCGGGGAAGCACTGCGGCCAGGTGGGGCAGCCGAGGCCGGACGCGGTCACCCGCACGACGGCTCCGGTGACGGCGATTCCGCCCTGCGTGAGGATCACCGCGAATGCGATGACACGCTGCACGGTCAGCGACGGAAGGGGGAGACGGTCTACCAGGCTCAGAAACCCGCGATACAGCACGACGTCGATGGTAGAGGGCCGTCAACTACAGCGTGTCGTTGGGCTGGTGGCGGCGCGCTCGACTCCGTGCTACTCGCCGCGAATCCGCAGGATGCCGGTCACCGTACCTTGCCAGAAGTCGCCGGTGTCGGTGACGAGTCCGGACATCTGGAGGGTGTCGTTGACCGCGGTGCCGGGGAGTGGGCTGGTGTGCTCGACCGAGCCGTCCGCCGGATCGATCACCGCGAACGAGAAGCCGTCGAGGGGTGTCGTGACGTCGAATCCTTGACGGATCACGGTGTACAGCAACCCGTCACCGGTCGAGAGGTGGGGCACCGCCGCGCTGCGGACGTCGTTGCTCCACACCTGGTGGCAGCCGATCGGGTCGATGTCGACACGGGTCATGCCGCCGGTGAAGGGGGCGTTCGTCGGAACCGCATCGCCCGCGCCGTCCGGGACGGCGGGATACGGGTAGCCGTACGTCCCGGCGACGTACACCGAATTGGCGATGCCGATCGGCGAGTTCTCGCTGCCGCCCGGGTTGCCGAGCACGGGGAGGGAGCAGATCTCGTCACCGGAATCGGCGCGGAAGACCCGAAGACTCACCTGCGGGTCGGCGTTGTCGACGATCGCGACGAAATCGCTGCCGGTCGACGGCCCGAAGTAGGTGGGGGTGGAGCCGGTGCCGCGGCTGAGTTGCCCGGGTTTACGGTCCGGACCGCGGTCGTATTCCCGCCGCCAGTCCACACGCACCGCGCCGTCGCGGAGCGTGAACTGGTACAGGGCGTGCGTCGTCGCGACCGCGGTGCCGGCGGGCGAGGTGGAGATGCTGTTCTGGACCTGTTCGCCCGCGGCCAGCGGCAGGCTGTGCGCGACGCCGGCGCGATCCACCGCCCCGACGACGCCGCCGCCCGTTGCGAACCAGACGTTGCCCTGCCAGTCCGGCGTCAGCCCGGTCACGTTGTCGCCCGGCGGAACACTGCCGGACAGGTCGACGCGCGAGTCGACGGTGATCCGCCAGCGGCCGTCGGGGTCCCGCGAATGCCCGAGGCGCAGTAGCTGACGGTTGCCGTCCACCGCGACCAGTCTGTTGTCGTTGTCGAGGAACGCGTACACGCCGCCCAGGAGGCTGCCCTTCGCCAGTGCGAACGTGGCGAGCGAGGCGCCGAACGGGGCCGCGGGGGCGGCGGGGTCGATCAGGTGCACCGTCGGGACCTGGCCGGCCACGGACGTGCACAAGGCGACGACGAGCCGGTCGGAACCCTGCAGGAGGGTCGGGCACGCCGACACCAACGGGTACGCGGACAGGGTGAGCGGGCCGGTGCCGGGACCGGGCAGCGGAGTGACGTCGGTGGACCCGGCGTCGCCGTGCATCGTGGACGTGCCTGCGGGTCCGAGGAACGGGTTCGGCGCGGCCGGTGGTCCCCACTGCGGTGCGGCGCCCGCGGGCAGGGTGCCGCAGCCGAGAACGGCGAGCAGGACTGCCAGAACGGTGCCGACGGTGCGGGCGCGGCGGGCTGCGTGTCGGCGGCTCACGTGAATCGGAACGTCCGGGACGCCAGGGCTCCCGCGGCCGCACCCCAGACGACGAGGACCACGACGCTGAGCAGGTCCACCGACCCCGACAGTGCGGCGTCGAGCGCGTGTGCGAGCGCACCGGACGGAATCAGCCGGGCCCCGGTGTGCAGGAGCCAGGGCAGGTCGCCGGTGGCGAACACCACGCTGCCGACGCCGACCATGACGAACCACAGGATGTTGGCCAGCGCGAGGACGATGTCGGCGCGGAGGGTGCCGCCGAGCAGCAGTCCCATCGCCGCGAACGTCACGGTGCCCAGGGCGATGATCACGGCGCCGAGGACGAGTCCCCACGCACTCGGACGCCAGCCGAGCGCCAGTCCTATGGAACCGAGGAGCACCGATTGCAGGGCGACGACGATGACCACCGCGGCGCTCTTCCCGGCGATGATTCCCCACGTCGGCAGGGGAGTGGCGCCGAGCCGTTTGAGGGCCCCGTACCGGCGGTCGAAACCGACCGCGATGGCCTGGCCGGTGAACGCGGTGGACATCACCGCCACCATCATGACGGCGGGCACCACCTTGTCGACCCGCGACGTTCCGAGATCGCCGATGGGCAGCAGGCACAGGCCGATCAGCAGCGTGATCGGGATGAACATGGTCAGTAGCAGCTGTTCGCCGTTGCGCAGGAGCAGTTTGAGTTCGAGCGCGGTCTGCGCCCGCAACATGACCGCCGCGCCGCTCGGGCGGGGATCGGGTGCGAACGTGCCCGGGGCGAAACGATTCTCCGTCAGACGGTCACTGGTGCTCATCGTCATCCCCTCAGTTCCCGGCCGGTGAGTTCGAGGAACACGTCCTCGAGGCTGCGCTGGTCGACGCGGATGTCGCTGATCAGGGCGTCCAGATCGGCGCACCACGACGCGACCGACGCCACCACCTTCGGATCGATCGGCCCTTCGACGAGATAGGTGCCCGGTCCGGACTCGGCGACCCGGAAACCGTCGGGGAGGGCTCTCGCGAGGGGCTCGGTGTCCAGACCGGCGGGCGCGCTGAGCCGCAACTGGCCTTCGGCGCCGCGGCTGGTGACCTCCGCCGGCGTACCCGCAGCGACGATCGACCCGTGGTCGATGATGACGAGTCGGTCCGCGAGTTCCTCGGCCTCGTCCATCAGGTGCGTCGTCAGCAGCACACTGACGCCGTCGCGGCGCAGGGCGTCGATCAGTTCCCACACCAGCAGGCGGGCCTGGGCGTCGAGTCCGGCGGTGGGTTCGTCGAGGAAGACCAGTTCCGGCCGGCCGACCAGCGCGCAGGCCAGGGACAGGCGCTGCTGCTGCCCGCCCGACAGCCTGCGGTAGGGGGTGCGACGGGAATCCTCGAGTCCGAGGCTGCGCAGCAACCAGTCGGGGTCGAGGGGGTCGGCCGAATAGGCCGCGACGAGGTCGAGCATCTCACCGGCGCGGGAACCGGGGTAGGCGCCACCGCCCTGCAGCATCACGCCGATCCGGGCCCGGACGGCGCCGGCGTCCGCGACGGGGTCGAGTCCGAGGACGCGGACGGTGCCGCTGTCCGGGCGGACGAAGCCCTCGCACATTTCGACGGTGGTGGTCTTACCCGCGCCGTTGGGGCCGAGCAACGCGACCACCTGTGCCGGTTCGACGGTGAGATCGAGTCCGTCGACGGCCCTCACACCGTCGAAGGTCTTCACCACGCCTTCCAGGCGTACAGCAGGTTGCGCCGATCCGGGCGTTCGCGAGGTCACGGGGAATCAGCGTAAGCCCTGGCCTGGTGTGACCCGGCCGGTGCCCCGGCTTTCCGCGTCGGCGTCGTCCCGGGGCGGATCCTGGGTGTCCGGCACGGTCGGCTGCTGCTCCGAACCGACCCGCCACGGCAGCCGGTTGCGGGTGATCACGATCAGCGTTCCGGCTGTGAAGATGGTGGCGATGGCGGCCTGCACGATGACGAACGGCTGGTACTCGCCGCCGTTCGGCATCAGGATGACGCTGACGATGGACGAGAAGACGATGGCGGGGACGCGGAAGGCGGGTGCTGTGGCCCACGCCGCGAGCGGCAGGACCGCCCACAGCAGATACCAGGGCTGCACCACGGGGAAGAGGAGGACGACCGCGCCGAGGGACAGCCCCAGCGCGCCGACCGCGTGGATGCGGCCGACGAGCGTGGCGACGAGCATCCGCAGTGTGATGAACGCCGCAGCGACGGCCGCGATCGGCCGGGTCAGGCTCAGCACCGCCGTCGTGTGGTCGCCGAGGCCCAGGAGGACCCCGGCCAGTCCGGTGCCCAGTCCGAGGAGCGTGGGGATGGACATCCAGCTGCGGACCGCGTTCGCGGTGCCGAGGGTGTGTACCCAGCCGATGCCGAGTCCGCTGGACGTGCTGATGACGAGGGTGACCGCCAGGGCCACCCCGCCGAGCAGGGCGGCCGCCGTGAGCACGGCCTTCGGGGTTCCGCCCCACCTCCGGGCCAGCGCCATCCCGACGAATCCCAGTGCGAGGAGGGAGGGGATCTTGATCGTCGACGACAGGGCGATGAGCGCCGCCCCCGACAGCAACAGGAGCAGGGACTGCCCGCGGATCGGCTCCGACCGTTCGACGGCCCGCAGCGCCAGCTCGATCCCGGCCAGCATGAGGCCGAGCATGAGCGCCTCGTTGTGAATCCCCGCGACCAGGTGGAACAGCAGCAGGGGGTTGGCGGCGCCCAGCCAGAGGGCGCTGACCTCGGCGACGCCGCAGCGTCGCGCCAGCCGGGGGAGCGCCCACACGATCATGGCCACACCGGCGAGGGCCAGCAGCCGGTGCAGGAAGATCCCCGCGACGATGTTCTCGCCGGTCAGCCAACTGATTCCGCGCCCCATCCAGAGGAACAGCGGACCGTACGGCGCCGGCGTGTCGCGCCAGATCGTCGGCACGGTCCGGGTCAGGACGTGATCGACGCCGAGCGCACCCGCGGGACCGATGGCGTAGGGATCGAGCCCACGGGCCGCGATCTCGCTCTGCGCGAGGTAGGAGTACACGTCCTTGCTGAACATCGGCGGCGCGACCGACAGCGGGATGATCCACAGCAGCAGGGTGCGGTCGAGCTGGGAGCGGTTGAGGCGACGCACCGCCCCCGACTGCAGACTGCCGATCGCGAACCGTCCGAGGAGGAGCCACGCGAGCACGATCATCACGGTGCCGGTCATGGTCAGCGTCAACGCCACACTGGGGATCCGGGCGGGCAGACCGATGACGCGAAGACCCTGGACAGGGTTCTGCAGTACCGGCTGGGCGCCTGCGCCCAGCGCACCCACCGCCATCAGGACGGCTCCGGTCGCACCGAACCGGCGGATCCCGCGGAGCTGCGCGGTCTCCTGCTCGTTCAGGCCCGCGGTTTCCGGCTCGTCGCCGTGCAGCGCGGCCGCCACCGAGGGTCGCGGGGAGCGGCCGTCGATGCCCAGCGCCCGCCGGGCGAGCTCGGCCGGATGTCGAAGAGCGGCGCGAGCCGTGAAGGTCGGCTCCGCGCGGGTCGGCTCCGGGTTCTCGGGGGTCTGCGGCACACAGGCAGCGTAGCGGTGCGCCGAACACAGTCGGTTCAGCCAGTATTCCCGGGCCCGAGCCGCAGATAATCACAGGTGTAAGGCAGGGCACCCTTAGTAGACCTGCGATCCGAATTCCGTCACACTGGTGTTGTGAAAACGGAAACGACACCACGTGCAACGAAGGAAAGCGCAGTTCACGCGCCTTCCTCGGCGGCGCCTGTCGAAACCGCGTCACCCGTCGCCGTCGGCCACGAAGGCCACACCCGAGCTGCCGTCGTGAAGCTCCTCCTCGAGGAGGGGCCGATCACCGCGTCGGAAATCGGAACCCGCCTCGGTCTGAGTGCCGCCGGTGTCCGTCGTCACCTCGACGCGCTCCTGGACTCCGGCGAGGCGCGCGAGGCGTCCTCCGTCGCCGTGCGTCACCGCGGGCGGGGACGACCCGCCAAATACTTCCAGATCACCGCCAAGGGCCGCGGCCGGCTCGGCCACGCGTACGACGACCTCGCCGGCGCGGCGATGCGTCAACTGCGGGAGGTCGGGGGAGACGCCGCGATCACCGATTTCGCTCGTCGCCGAGTCCAGGCGATCGTCGGAAACGTGACCCCGGCAGGCGATCACAGCGCCGAGGGCCTCGAAACCACCGCCGACGCCATCGCCGACGCGTTCACCACCGCAGGATTCGCGGCATCGACGCGCCCGGTCGGCAACGGCGTCCAGATCTGCCAGCACCACTGCCCGGTCTCGCACGTGGCCGAGGAGTTCCCGGAACTGTGCGAAGCCGAGCAGGAAGCGTTCGCCCAACTTCTCGGCACCCACGTCCAGCGGCTCGCGACCATCGCGAACGGTGACTGCGCATGCACCACTCACGTTCCACTCGTCCCGCCGTCCGGTCCCAAATAACAACGCTTTCCCGATAGACCCCCTAGTCAGCAACCTGTTTTCCACCGGCGACCAGCCCTCGCCGGTCTCGTAAC
The DNA here is from genome assembly GCF_011603105.1 of Rhodococcus sp. A14. Lineage (NCBI taxonomy): Bacteria > Bacillati > Actinomycetota > Actinomycetes > Mycobacteriales > Nocardiaceae > Rhodococcus > Rhodococcus sp. A14. The sequence continues at coordinate 9,740 of NZ_JAAOQS010000081.1, forward strand.
AAGACTCCGGAAGGAGCTCGCATGACCGTCACATCAGACCAGGTGACATCCACTGCGTCGGCCAACGCCGAGCCGCTCACGCAGGAAGAGACCATCGCGTCACTCGGGCATTACGGGTACGGCTGGTCCGATTCCGACGAGGCCGGTGCCAGTGCGCAGCGCGGTCTGTCCGAAGACGTCGTGCGCGACATCTCGGCGAAGAAGAGCGAGCCGGACTGGATGCTCGACATCCGCCTGCGCGCGCTGAAGACCTTCGACAAGAAGCCGATGCCGAACTGGGGTTCGAACCTCGAGGGCATCGACTTCGACAACATCAAGTACTTCGTGCGCTCGAGCGAGAAGCAGGCCGAGAGCTGGGAAGACCTGCCCGAGGACATCAAGAACACGTACGACAAGCTGGGCATCCCCGAGGCCGAGAAGCAGCGCCTCGTCGCCGGTGTCGCGGCTCAGTACGAGTCCGAGGTGGTGTACCACTCGATCCGTGAGGACCTCGAGGCGCAGGGCGTCATCTTCCTCGACACCGATACCGGCCTGAAGCAGCATCCCGAGCTGTTCCGGGAGTACTTCGGCACGGTCATCCCGGCCGGCGACAACAAGTTCTCCGCGCTGAACACCGCGGTGTGGTCGGGTGGCTCCTTCATCTACGTCCCGCCGGGCGTGCACGTCGACATCCCGCTGCAGGCCTACTTCCGCATCAACACGGAGAACATGGGCCAGTTCGAGCGGACTTTGATCATCGTCGACGAGGGCGCCTCGGTGCACTACGTCGAGGGCTGCACGGCGCCGATCTACAAGTCGGACTCCCTGCACTCCGCGGTCGTCGAGATCATCGTGAAGAAGGGCGGCCACTGCCGCTACACGACGATCCAGAACTGGTCGAACAACGTCTACAACCTGGTCACCAAGCGCACCAAGGTCGAAGCCGGCGGATCCATGGAGTGGATCGACGGCAACATCGGGTCCAAGGTCACCATGAAGTACCCGGCCGTCTGGATGATGGGCGAGCACGCTCGCGGCGAGGTTCTCTCCGTGGCATTCGCCGGTGAGGGACAGCACCAGGACACCGGTGCCAAGATGCTGCACCTCGCGCCGCACACGTCGTCGACCATCATCAGCAAGTCGGTGGCCCGTGGCGGTGGACGCGCGTCCTACCGCGGACTCGTCCAGGTCAACAAGGGTGCCCACGGTTCCAAGTCGACGGTCAAGTGCGACGCGCTGCTGGTCGATCAGATCAGCCGCTCGGACACCTACCCGTACGTCGACATCCGCGAGGACGACGTGACCATGGGCCACGAGGCCACCGTCTCGAAGGTGAGCGACGACCAGCTGTTCTACCTGATGAGCCGCGGGCTCACCGAAGACGAGGCCATGGCCACGGTCGTGCGCGGCTTCGTCGAGCCGATCGCCAAGGAACTCCCGATGGAGTACGCCCTGGAACTGAACCGCCTGATCGAACTGCAGATGGAAGGGGCGGTGGGTTAGTGACCACGCCAGAAACTGGTGTCCAGAATCTCGGAGTCGCGGGAGCCGTCGCAAGCGAGAATCCGCGGATAGCGCGGACCGCCACCGGTTCGCCGATCAAGAACAAGGGTGAGGTCTTCACCTCGTTCGACGTCAACGCGTTCGAGATCCCGGGTGGTCGCGACGAGGTCTGGCGGTTCACCCCGCTGCGCCGACTCCGTGGACTGCACGACGGAACGGCCGTCGCGAACGGCACGGTCACCGTCGACGTCGCCGGTCCGGACTCCGTCCAGGTCGAGACCGTCGGGCGTGACGACGACCGGCTGGGCAAGGCCGGCGTGCCCGCCGACCGGGTGGCCGCACAGGCCTACTCGGGTTTCGAGACGGCCACCGTCGTGACCGTCGGCCGTGAGGTCGAGGTCGCCGAGACGATCAACATCACGGTCACCGGCCCGGGCGAGGACAAGGTCGCCTTCGGGCACCTGCAGATCCGGCTCGAAGCCTTCGCCAAGGCGACCGTCGTCATCGACCAGCGCGGCAGCGGCACATTCGCCGAGAACGTCGAATTCGTTCTCGGCGACAGCGCGCGCCTCACCGTGGTCGCCGTCCAGGACTGGGCGGACGACACCGTGCACGTCGCGTCGCATCACGCGCGGCTGGGCCGCGATGCGGTGCTGCGGCACAACGCGGTCAGCCTCGGCGGCGACCTCGTCCGCCTGTCCGCGACCGTCAAGTACGACGGTCCCGGCGGCGACGCCGAACTGCTGGGCCTGTACTTCGCCGACGCCGGACAGCACTTCGAGCAGCGACTGCTGGTGGATCACTCGCAGCCGCACTGCAAGTCCAACGTGGTCTACAAGGGCGCCCTGCAGGGTGATCCGAATTCGGGAAAGCCCGACGCCCACACCGTGTGGATCGGCGACGTGCTGATCCGCGCCGCGGCCGAAGGCACCGACACGTTCGAGCTGAACCGCAACCTCGTCCTCACGGACGGTGCACGCGCGGACTCGGTTCCGAACCTGGAGATCGAGACCGGTGAGATCGTGGGTGCCGGCCACGCCAGTGCCACGGGTCGATTCGACGACGAGCAGTTGTTCTACCTGCGCGCCCGCGGAATCCCCGAGGACGCGGCACGGCGACTCGTCGTGCGCGGGTTCTTCCACGAGATCATCAACAAGATCGCCGTCGCCGAGATTCGCGAGCGCCTCGAGGCGGCTGTCGAGGCCGAACTCGCCGCAGTCGGCGTGTGACCCGCGCCGCCGGACCACTACTTCCCATTTCTTCGAAGGATCACAATGTCTACCCCTGACGCTTCCACCCCCGAAACCTCGGTCCTGGAAATCAAGGACCTGCACGTCGACGTCGCGAACACCGACGAGAACGCCGAACCGATCAACATCCTCAAGGGTGTGAACCTGACGGTTCGTTCCGGCGAGACCCACGCGATCATGGGACCCAACGGGTCCGGCAAGTCGACGCTGTCGTACGCCATCGCGGGTCACCCCAAGTACCAGATCACCTCGGGATCCATCACCCTCAACGGTGAGGACGTCCTCGAGATGAGCGTCGACGAGCGTGCCCGCGCGGGACTGTTCCTGGCGATGCAGTACCCCGTCGAGGTTCCCGGCGTCTCCATGTCCAACTTCCTGCGCACCGCGGCCACCGCAGTCCGTGGCGAGGCCCCGAAGCTTCGCCACTGGGTGAAGGAAGTCAAGGAAGCGCTGACCGAGCTGGACATCGACCCCTCCTTCGGCGAGCGCAGTGTCAACGAAGGTTTCTCCGGCGGTGAGAAGAAGCGCCACGAGATCCTGCAGCTCGGTCTCCTGAAGCCGAAGATCGCGATCCTCGACGAGACCGACTCCGGTCTCGACGTCGACGCCCTGCGCGTCGTCTCCGAGGGCGTGAACAAGTACAAGGAACGCGAGCACGGCGGAATCCTGCTGATCACGCACTACACGCGCATCCTCCGGTACATCAAGCCGGAATACGTCCACGTGTTCGTCGGCGGTCGTGTGGTCGAGTCGGGCGGACCGGAACTGGCCGACGAACTCGAGGCGAACGGCTACGAGCGCTTCACTCAGGCTGCAGCAACGCAAGGAGCATAAACGCAGATGACCACCTCGGTGCGCGTATTCGACGTCACCCGGATCCGGGAGGACTTCCCGATCCTGGCGCGTACGGTCCGCGACGGAAAACCGCTGGTGTACCTCGATTCGGGCGCGACGTCGCAGCGCCCGAACCAGGTGCTCGACGCCGAGAGGGAGTTCCTCACCACCTGTAACGCGGCCGTGCACCGAGGCGCTCACCAGCTTGCCGAAGAGGCCACGGACGCGTACGAGAACGCGCGTGCGACGATCGCCGCGTTCGTCGGTGCCGACAGCGACGAACTCGTGTTCACCAAGAACGCGACCGAGTCCCTGAACCTCGTCACCCACGTCCTCGGCGACGATCGCTTCGAGCGGCACCTCGGCCCCGGTGACGAGATCGTCATCACCGAACTCGAGCATCACGCCAATCTCGTGCCGTGGCAGGAACTCGCGCGCAGCACGGGTGCCACGTTGCGCTGGTACGGCGTCACCGACGAGGGCCGGATCGACCTCGATTCGCTCGAGCTGACCGACGCCGTCAAGGTCGTGGCGTTCACCCACCAGTCCAACGTGACCGGAGCGGTGGCACCCGTCGAGGAGTTGGTGCGTCGCGCCCGCGCGGTCGGCGCGCTGGTGGTGCTCGACGCATGCCAGTCCGTACCGCACATGGCGGTGGACTTCCACGCACTCGGTGTGGACTACGCGGCCTTCTCGGGGCACAAGATGCTCGGCCCGTCCGGCGTGGGTGTCCTGTACGGGCGCCGGGAACTGCTGAACGCGATGCCTCCGTTCATCACGGGTGGATCGATGATCGAGACCGTCACGATGGAACGCACCACCTACGCGCCGCCGCCGCAGCGGTTCGAGGCGGGCGTTCCGATGACATCGCAGGTGGTCGGGCTCGGTGCCGCGGTCCGGTATCTCGAGGAGATCGGGATGGACGCGGTGGCGGCGCACGAGCACACCCTGGTCGAGGCCGCACTGACAGCGCTCGGTGCCATCGACGGCGTGCGCATCATCGGACCGACGACCGCCGAGGACCGCGGCGGTGCCGTGTCGTTCGTGGTCGACGGAATCCACGCCCACGATCTCGGTCAGATCCTCGACGACGAGGGGGTCGCCATCCGCGTCGGCCACCACTGCGCCTGGCCCCTGCACCGTCGTTTCGGTGTCGCGGCCACGGCGAGGGCGTCGTTCGCGCTGTACAACACGGTCGACGAGGTCGACGCTCTCGCGGCAGCGGTGCGGCGCGCACAGGAGTTCTTCGGGGAGGTTCCTGCATGAGAATGGAACAGATGTACCAGGAAGTGATCCTGGACCACTACAAGCATCCTCACGGCCGCGGCCTGCGCGAACCGTTCGGCGCCGAAGTCCACCACGTCAATCCCACGTGCGGTGACGAAGTGACGCTGCGCGTGCAGCTCGCCGACGACGGCACCGTGGTGGATGTGTCGTACGACGGCCAGGGCTGCTCCATCAGCCAGGCGTCGACGTCGGTGCTCACCGATCAGGTGGTGGGGATGCCGGTCGAGAAGGCACTGCAGACGGTTGCCGCATTCAACGAGATGGTCAGCAGCCGCGGTACCGTCGAGGGGGACGAGGACGTCCTCGGGGACGGCATCGCCTTCGTCGGCGTCTCGAAATACCCGGCCCGCGTGAAATGCGCGTTGCTGGGATGGATGGCATTCAAGGACGCGGTTGTTCAGATAGTGGACGACCGGGTCGTGGACGTACGGGATTCGGCCGTTCCGACAGCAGACGACGAACCAGCTCGAATCGGAGGACAGGCATCATGAGCGAGACGCAGACGCCGGAGGCGGACGCCACGGCCGTACCGGAGCAGGCGCCGGCCGACCAGGGCGGCGAGACCGCTACTGCATCGTCGAGTGCGATTACCGACCCGAAACGCCTCGAGGAACTCGAGGAGGCGATGCGTGACGTCGTCGACCCCGAACTCGGCATCAACGTCGTAGACCTCGGTCTCGTGTACGGGATCACCGAGGAAGAGGACGTCGTGACCCTCGACATGACGCTCACGTCGGCGGCCTGCCCGCTGACCGATGTCATCGAGGACCAGTCGCGGGGTGCGCTCGTGCGCAGCGGTCTGTGCAACGAACTGAAGATCAACTGGGTGTGGCTCCCGCCGTGGGGCCCCGACAAGATCACCGAGGACGGCCGCGAGCAGCTGCGCGCGCTCGGTTTCACGGTCTGACCACCACCACTGGTGACACGGAGGGGCTCGGCGAGAATCGTCTCGCCGAGCCCTCTCTCTTGTGCCGATCTCGGGCTGGGAGTCGTTGCGGGCCATCCGGTGTCGGCGACGGTACCGAACGCGAGGACAATCGACGCCGTGGCGTATTCGGAGCGGGGCATGACCACTACACTGCTGTGATGGCGGCGAAACTGCGGCACGCGCGGGTCGAAGATGTCCACGAACTGGCCCTGCGGATGCCTCACGCCAAGGTCGAGTACGGGCCCCGCGGCAACCCCATCTACCAGGTGGGCGGTAAATCGTTCGTGTTCTTCCGAACTCCGCGCCCCGACGCCGTCGACCCTCGTACCGGAGAGCGGTACACAGACGTGATCGTGTTCTGGGTGCAGTCCGAGTCCGACAAGCGAGCAATGGTTCAGGACGCGGCGTCGCCGTTCTTCACCACCCCGCATTTCGATGGACACCCTTCGATACTGTTGCGGGCGAGCATGGTTGGTGATCTCACGCTGCAGGAATTGATCGAGGTAGTCCAGGACGCGTGGCTCGCCCGCGCCTCGCCCACCCGGGCCGCCGCTTGGCTCGGCGGACACCTAGCACCTAGCACCTAGCACCTGGCCGCGGGGTCGGCGCGGACGACCGGGTGCTCCCGATCGGTCAGGTCGTCACAGTCGCGGCGGCCGACGACCACGTCGGCGATGGCGCGTGAGAAAACGCTGGGGGAGGCCTCCCTCGAGCTGCGAAGTAGGCGGGCGCAGCGACCCGCCTGGTGCAACCACGGCTGGGGTCGATGACCTCACCATCCGAGTTCGTGCAGCCGGGCGTCGTCTATACCGAAGTGATGACCGACCTCGTGGACGACGGTCCTGCGCACCTGCTCCACAACCTCGGCGTCGCTGCGGCAGATGGCGCAGATTGCGAGGCGGTAGATCGTGATCCTATCGGGCAAGACGCCGGCGTACCGCGTCGTGCGGTTGGTCAGTGGGACTCCTTGGTACAGACCTAGCAAACCCGCCGGACCGGCGTCGTGTTGGACGGTGACAGCTACGTTGGCCATCACTCGACCCAGCCCCGCCGGCAAACTGTCGAGAGCCCGGATGACCATGTCCTCGAACCGCTCGCGTTCGACGTCGATCATGAACCTATTGTCCGGCACACCGGCCTGCTCGGCGCCGCACAACTGTCGGCGACCTCCTGCCCCCAGCCGACACCGCGGGTTCGTGCGGCCTTGTCCACCTCGTACCGCTTGTTGGTGACGAAGGAAAGCACCTGCACGTCCATGTCGTCATCGTGCCGCTGCGCGGAGGTAGCGTGGTTCGCGGGGGTCCGCGCGATGAAAGTGACGGCTTCATGCGTTCCGGTGGTAAGGCGGACGTGGGAAATCTTCCCCACGAACTGACGAGTTTCGTCGGTCTGCGCCGTGAGGTCGCTGAGGTTCGCCGACTGTGTGGTCGGTCGGGTTGGGCGAACTGCACGATCCAGACGCGGTCGTCGACGCCGTGTCGTCGGCATTGACACTGCGCGAGGGCCAGGACGCTGCACCCGAATCACTACTCGTCGAGTACCTCGCGGCACGGAAACTGTTGCTTGTACTGGACAACTGCGAGCACCTCGTCGAACCGGTGGCCGAACTCTCTGGAACCCTTCTCCGCGCCTGCCCGGAACTTCGGATTCTCGCGACCAGCCGGGAACCTCTCGGCATTGGGGGAGAAGCCACGTTTCGGGTTCCGTCGCTGACGATGCCGGAATCGGACAAGCGGTCGGCGCCAGCTGAGCGACTCGGTCACTACGAGGCGGTGAACCTGTTCGCCGAACGCGCGGCGACGGCGGTCCCGGGCTTCGCTGTCACCGAGAACAATCAGGATGTGGTCGCGGCGATCTGCCGTCGCCTCGACGGTCTACCGCTCGCGCTCGAACTGGCGGCGGTGCGGGTGCGGGTGATGACAGTGGAGCAGATCCTGCATCGGGAGACGGACCGCTATGGCCTGCTGACCACAGGTGCTCGTGATGTGCTGGCGATGTGGGGACGGGTTGGCGGTATTTTCGGGCAGCTTCGAACTCGACGCTGTCGAAGCCATCTGCGCCGACCCCGTGGCGGCGGACCAGGTTGTGGAAGTAGTGGGTTCGCTGATCGGCAAGTCGATCCTGATTCGCGAAGCGGACGCCGCGGGGGCGGTCCGATACCGCATGCTCGACACCCTGCGCGACTACGGTACGGAACGGTTGCAGGAGACCGGCGAGTTCGGATCGCTGTTGCGGCGGCACCGGGAGTGATACGAACACGTGGTGCTGCGGGCGGAGTCCGATTGGATCAGTTCCCGGCAGGCAGCCTGGATCGTGCGTCTCGACGTCGAGCAGCCCAACATCCTTGCAGCACTGCAGTTCTGCCTCATCAGTTCGAGTGAGGCGGATGCGGGGATTCGCATGGCAGCGGCGTTGTACCCGTACTGGCGTGTGCGGGGCAGGCTGCGTGAGGGTATGCGGTGGCTTGCGCAGCTTCTGGCCGTTCAGGACGGCACACCCACTATGGACAGAATCAAGGCGTTTCGTGTGCTCGGTGTGCTGTCCTGGCTGCACGGCGACCCGGAGGCGTCGGCACTCTACGTGGAACGTGGTGGCGCGCTGGCAGCGCAGCTCGGCGATCGGGTCGCCGAGCTGCGCTGATGGCCGATGCCGCCGGCCATCACGCACTGGTCGCCCAGGACTACGCGACGGCATGTCGACACTTCGAATCCTCGCTCGCGGTGTTCCGCACGGATGGCAACCAGCTGTATCTGATCTCGTCCCTGCTCGGGCTCGCTCTGGCCAGTGACGCGGACGGGAATCGGACGCGGAGCGAAGTGTGTTGGCAGGAGATCCTTGCGCTCACCGAGGCGCGCGGCGAGTCCGTCTATCGGGGATGGGCGCTGTGGGGTTTAGGGCTGGGGGCGTGGCAGCGGGGCGAGCATTCCCGTGCGAAGGATCTGGTCACGCAGGGGCTGCACCGTGCTCGGTCAGTGGACAACTGCGTAAGCGCAGGGGTGTGTATGGAGGTTCTCTCGTGGGTCGCGGTGGATGGGGGAGCTCCCCGGCGCGCCGCCAGGCTGATGGGTGCGATCGCGGCGCTCGCCCGTCCCGCGGGGAGTGCGAGCATCAACTACCCAGATGTGGGGTTCTCCACCCCCAGTTCGAGCAACGCGCCCGCCGGGCGATGGGTGACCGCGCGTTCGAGACGGAGTTCCGTGACGACCTCGGGACGCGATTCGAAGAAGCCGCAGCGTACGCACTCGACGAGATAGGGCGGCCAGACACCTCCGCAGAGCCCGGACCCACGACTCTTACGCGGCGGGAGCAGCAGGTAGCCGAACTCGTCGCCGATGGCCTCACCAACAAGGCGATCGCTGGGAAACTCGTCATTTCGCAACGCACCGCCCAGGGCCACGTGGAGCACATCCTCTCCAAACTGGGATTCACCTCCCGTTCTCAGATCGCGGCATGGGTCGTCGAGCAGACGCAGGGGCAGTCCTGATCGCGCCTCATCGTCGATCAGGCGCGCTTGCGTTCCGAACTGGATGACTTCGCTGTGGCCTTCTTTGCGGCGGTCTTGGCCGGAGCCTTCTTCGCCGGCTTCTTCTTGGCGGGTGCGGCCTTCTTCCCGGCGGCGTCGACGCTGCGCTGCAGTGCGGCCACGAGATCCACCACTTCGGCGTCCTCGCCGCTCTTCTCGACCTCGGCGACGGGGATGACCTTCTTGCCGCCGGACTCGATCATCTCGTCGAGCAGTTCACGCAACTGCACCTGGTAGTCGTCGGTGAATTCGGTGGGGTCGAAGTCGTCGGCCATGCTGTCGACGAGCGTCTCGGCCATCGCGAGTTCCTTCGCCTTCGGCTTGTCGACGCCGTCGAGTGAGGAGAATTCCGCGGCGCGTACCTCGTCCGGCCACAGCAGCGTTTGAATCACCAGCACCCCGTCCCGGGAACGCATCGCGGCCAGTCGGGTGCGCTGCCGGAGAGTGAAGTGGACGAGGGCCGTGCGGTCGCTGTTCTCGAGGGCTGTCGCGAGTAGGACATATGCCTTCGGAGAGCTCGAATCCGGTTCGAGGAAGTAACTCTTCTCGAACAGAATGGGGTCGATCTGTTCGGTCGGGACGAACTGCAGAACGGGAATCTCGTGTTTCTCGGCGGCCGGCAGTTTCCCGAAATCATCGTCCGTCAACACCACGCGCACGCCGTCGTCGGAGTCGTAGGCCTTGTCGATATCGGCGTATTGGACGACGTTGCCGCATTCGGAGCAGACGCGGTTGTATTTGATCCGGCCGCCGTCCTTGGCATGGACCTGGTGAAACCTGATGTCGTGATCCTCGGTTGCCGAATAGACCTTGACCGGCACATTCACGAGTCCGAACGCTATCGAGCCCTTCCAAATCGACCGCATGCGTTCCATGATGGTCTCCTTTTCGCGTTCGCGCGACAGTTCATCGAACTTCCCGGCGAAGCGTCGAACGGAGAATCACACTGCGGATATCGCCGGAGGACGCTCGAAACATCCGCCCCATTGCGGACAGGGTTCCGCGCGGATTCGACCGCTCGGACAGGTACGCCGCCTGGAGTTGTGGCGGCAGATCGAAGAATTGCTCGAAGAATTCGGGGACGTGTTCGGAATCCAGATTCAGGAGGACGCGTAGGCCGACCGATCGCAGCGACGCGACGGTGCGTGCCTTCCACGGCCACAGTCGTGCGTTCGAACCGTCACGAAGATCGCGGGCCAGAACATCTGCGCACAGGAGCGACGCTGCGACGCTGTAGCCCGTTCCTGGGTGCATCAATCCGGCGCGGGCTCCGAAGCGTACCTGATCCGAGCTGTGGGCACGGCCGGCTTCGGGTGGTGGCTCGACGGCGAATCTGACCCTCTCGACGTCCGAATGGGACGGCACGGTGATGCCCCGCTGTCGGAGTCGGTCGTGGAGTCGGGTGGCGAGTTCCGAGATCGGGAGTGGGGGGCGACCGACCAGGCAGGTCTCTTCGAGCAGGAAACGGTCCTGCGCGAGCGGGACCCCGTAGAGGAACGACGGCGCGTCCGAGGGTGAGGTGCCGTTGTCGCGGCGCCAGTCCATGAACACAGCGGCCTCGCCGGCCAGCGCATGTGCGGCCGTGTCGGGGTCGACCACGACGCCGTATGCCGTCTGCTGGGCGAGGTCGGGGCTGTCGCCGGTGCCGCGAGCATCGACCACGACGTGCGCCTTCAGCGTCGAGCCGTCGTCCAGCTGGACGGAAGTGGGGGAGAGGTCTACGGCTCTACCTGCAAGAACGGTTCCGCATCCGCTGCCGAGTATTGATTGCAGTACTGATGTATTCAAAACACAATATGTGCGGTCGATGGTATGGCGACGGGTCGTCCAGGCTGTCGGGCGAGGAGTTCTCGTGACGACGGCGTCCCGAGGGAGCCAGTCGGGGAGTTCGTCTTCCCAGGCCGCATACGTCGCGGTCCACGATCTACGGGGGAGTGGATCGACCGAGACGACTGTCGAGCCGAGAGCCGTGGCCCGGTGGGCGAGGGCGCGGCCGGCAGGCCCGAGGCCGACGATCGCAACGTCCCAGATCGCTGGACGGGAAGAAACTGTCACGCCGCCAGCCTGTCACGGCGGCGGAATTATCGACTGGAACGCGACCCGGTTCCATACTCGGACGCCGACGGAACGGAAAAGTTTCCCGAACTTCGCGCGGTGCGTTCCGGCTATCGCGGGGTAGTGGAGGCTCCACAATCACAGGTCGCGATCTCCGTGAACTCACCACAGCCATCCCAGACCGGAGTAGGTGAGGTCAGGGGAGCGTGCGCCGCGGCCGGGTCGGGCGGCTGCGGGGGAGCGTGAGCGCTGAACGCGGCGCAGTGGCGCGGGTGGGGCGAGCACGAAGCGCCCTGCGATGTCGCGAAAGGATATCGGCTGGGCTCTCGCGTCAACCAGGTTGCCGGCCAAGGCAATGAGTCGGGCCGTGACGGAACACCAGGGTTTCGCGAACTAATACCGTGGCAATTTTCTCGTCCATCCGACGGGCTCGCCACAATTGCACATCTCACCACTACGCAACTCACCTTCCATCAAGCACCTGCACAGGGGCCGGAGAGCTACCTGCGGGTCGGATACGGCGGCGAACGTTAGCGGGATCACCGGCAGGCGTGTTCCGAGTCGCCGACGGTCGGGTAAAATTGCTGGTTCGTGTGTTCTTTGCGCAGTTCTTCTCATTCAACGCGAGCGTCATTTTCCTAGGAGTCTTGTTGATCACCGCTACCGACCTGGAAGTTCGAGCTGGAGTGCGGACGTTGCTGTCCGCGCCCGGACCGGCTTTGCGGGTACAGCCCGGCGACCGCATCGGGCTGGTCGGCCGTAACGGTGCCGGCAAGACGACGACCCTCCGCATCCTCGCGGGGGAGGGGGAGGCGTACGCCGGTGCCGTGGTGCGCACCGGCGATCTCGGGTACCTCCCGCAGGACCCGAAGGAAGGCGACCTCGACGTCCTCGCGAAGGACCGAGTGTTGTCCGCGCGCGGACTCGACTCGCTGCTGCGGGACATGGAGAAGCAGCAGATCCTGATGTCGGAAGTCGTCGACGACGCCGAGCGCGACAAGGCCGTGCGCAAGTACGGCAATCTCGAGGACCGCTTCTCTGCACTCGGCGGGTACGAGGCCGAGAGCGAAGCGGCGCGCATCTGCAACAGCCTCGGACTGGCAGACCGCATCCTCGGTCAGCAGCTGCACACCCTGTCGGGTGGTCAGCGTCGCCGTGTCGAACTGGCGCGCATCCTCTTCGCGGCGTCGGACGGTAGCGGCGGACGGTCGGACACGACCCTGCTGCTCGACGAGCCGACCAACCACCTCGACGCCGACTCGATCACCTGGCTGCGGGGATTCCTGCAGAACCACGAGGGTGGTCTGATCGTGATCAGCCACGACGTCGATCTGCTCAACGACGTCGTGAACCGGGTGTGGTTCCTCGACGCCGTGCGCGGCGAGGCCGACGTGTACAACATGAGCTGGAAGAAGTACCTCGACGCCCGCGCGACCGACGAGCAGCGTCGCCGCCGTGAGCGCGCCAATGCGGAGAAGAAGGCCGGCGCGCTGCGCGCGCAGGCCGCGAAGCTCGGCGCGAAGGCCACCAAGGCGGTGGCGGCACAGAACATGGCGAAGCGCGCCGACAAGCTGATGTCGGACCTGGACGCGGAACGAGTGTCCGACAAAGTGGCCCGGATCCGGTTCCCCGAGCCTGCCGCGTGTGGCAAGACTCCGCTGATGGCGGAGAACCTGACCAAGGTTTACGGTTCGCTCGAGATCTTCACCGGAGTGGATCTGGCGATCGACCGTGGGTCACGGGTCGTTGTGCTCGGTCTCAACGGTGCCGGTAAGACGACGCTGCTGCGCATTCTCGGCGGTGTCGAGACGCCGGACGCAGGCGGGCTCGTCCCCGGTCACGGGCTGAAGATCGGCTATTTCGCGCAGGAGCACGACACCCTCGACGACAACGCGTCGGTGTGGGAGAACATTCGTCACGCGGCGCCGGACACGGGGGAGCAGGAGCTGCGTTCGCTGCTCGGTGCGTTCATGTTCACCGGCCCGCAGCTCGAGCAGCCCGCAGGCACGTTGTCCGGTGGTGAGAAGACGCGCCTCGCGCTGGCGGGTCTCGTGTCGTCCGCGGCGAACGTCCTGCTGCTCGACGAGCCGACGAACAACCTCGACCCCGTCTCCCGTGAGCAGGTGCTCGATGCGCTCCGCAGCTACACCGGTGCCGTGGTGCTGGTGACGCACGACCCGGGCGCGGCCGAGGCCCTCGACCCGGAACGGGTCATTCTCCTGCCCGACGGCACGGAGGACCACTGGTCGCAGGACTACCTGGAACTGATCCAGCTCGCCTGAGCACTGCGCGTAGATATCGCCGTCACGGGGCTCTACCGTGGAAACCACCGTCGCTCGCCGACTGGAGGAGTTCATGGCTGACATCGGGGTCTTCGCCAAGAGCGCTCGGATCACGGGACCGTCGCGCGCCGATCTGCAGGCGGAGCTGAAGGAGCGCTACCAGGCCGGTGCGAGTATTCGTTCCCTTGCCCGGGAAATGGGGAGATCGTACGGATTCGTCCGCAACATCCTCGCAGAATCCGAGGTGGAGCTCCGCGGACGAGGCGGAGCTCACCGTCGCAAGACCTGACCGGTGTCGGTGGGGAGTGCGGTGTCAGTCGCGGCGTCGGACGGATTCCTCGACGAGGTCGAGGACGGCCGACAGGTTGTCGCCGGCGTGCCCGGAGGCGATGCGTGCGACGAGGCCGTCCAGAACCAGGTCCAGGTAGCCGATCAGCACGTCGGTCGGGACGTCGTCGCGGAGGCGGCCCGCGGACTTCTGCCGCGCGAGACGCGCCATGGTCGCCTCGGTGAGTTCCGCCGACCGTTGTGACCAGCTTCTGCGGAAGTCGGGATCGTTCCGCAGCCGTCGGGCGATTTCGAGCCGGGTTCCCAGCCAGTCGAACTGTTCGGGCTGGGCGAGCATGTCCCGCATCACCTGGACGAGGCCTTCGTGTGCGACCACGTCGGCCATCCTGGTCGCGTCCTCGTGGGCGAGCGCGAGGAACAAGCCGTCCTTGTCCTTGAAGTGATGGAAGATCGCCCCGCGTGACAGTCCGGTCACTTCTTCGAGCCGGCGGACGGTGGCGCCGTCGTAGCCGTATTCGGCAAAGCAACGGCGGGCGCCGCTGAGGATCTGACTGCGCCGTGCCGCGAGATGGTCTTCACTGACCTTGGGCAAAGTGCCTCCTTCGTCGGCCTGTGAGTGTTTTTCGGCCCTCGACATGTGAGGGCCACCGAAAGCGCGAAGCGCGCACGACCACCTCGATCGGGACAGCGGCGAAGCTCCCCTGAAACTGGTCGTGCGCGCTTCGTGCCTGTCATGGCCGAAAACACTCACAGGTGCGTAGCGTCTGTGGGCCGAAAGCTCGCACAGGCGCGGTAGCGCCTAGCCCTTGATCATGTTGCGGAGCACGTACTGCAGGATGCCGCCGTTGCGGTAGTAGTCGGCCTCGCCGGGCGTGTCGATGCGCACGACCGCGTCGAAGACGACCTTCTCACCGTTCTCGCGGGTTGCCGTGACCTTGACGGTCTTCGGCGTGACACCCTCGTTGAGCTTCTCGACGCCTTCGATGTCGAAGACCTCGGTGCCGTCCAGCTTCAGCGACGCAGCGGACTCGCCGGCCGGGAACTGCAGCGGCACGACGCCCATGCCGATGAGGTTGGAGCGGTGGATGCGCTCGAACGACTCGGTGATGACGGCCTTGACGCCGAGGAGGCTGGTGCCCTTGGCGGCCCAGTCACGGGACGATCCGGAGCCGTACTCCTTGCCGCCCAGCACGACCAGCGGGATGCCGGCCTTCTGGTAGTTCTGCGACGCGTCGTAGATGAACGCCTGCGGTCCGCCGTCCTGGGTGAAGTCACGGGTGTAGCCGCCGGAGACGTCGTCGAGGAGCTGGTTGCGCAGACGGATGTTCGCGAACGTGCCGCGGATCATCACCTCGTGGTTACCGCGACGCGAGCCGTAGGAGTTGTAGTCCTTGCGGTCGATGCCGTTCGCGTCCAGGTACTGCGACGCGGGCGTGCCAGCCTTGATGTTGCCGGCCGGGGAGATGTGGTCCGTGGTGACCGAGTCGCCGAGCAGCGCGAGGACGCGGGCGCCCTTGATGTCGCTGACCGGGGTCGGCTCCTTCGGCATGCCGTCGAAGTAGGGTGGCTTCCGCACGTAGGTGGAGTTGGCGTCCCACTCGAAGGTCTTGCCCTCCGGGGTGGGCAGTCCGCGCCAGCGCTCGTCGCCCTTGAAGACGTCGGCGTAGCCCTTGACGTACATCTCCTGGCTGATCGAGGAGTTGATGGTCTCCTGGATCTCCTGGGGAGAGGGCCAGATGTCCTTCAGGAACACGTCGTTGCCGTCGGCGTCGGTGCCGAGGGCGTCGTGCTCGAAGTCGAAGTCCATCGTGCCTGCGAGGGCGTACGCGATGACCAGCGGCGGGGAGGCCAGGTAGTTCATCTTCACGTCGGGGGAGATGCGTCCCTCGAAGTTGCGGTTACCCGACAGCACCGCGGTGGCGGTGAGGTCGTTGTCCTGGATGGCCTGCGAGATCTGCTCGTCCAGCGGGCCGGAGTTGCCGATGCAGGTGGCGCAGCCGTAGCCGACGAGGTAGAAGCCGAGCTTCTCCAGGTACGGCCAGAGGCCGGACTTGTTGTAGTAGTCGGTGACGACCTGCGAACCGGGTGCCATGGAGGTCTTGACCCACGGCTTGGCGGACAGGCCCTTCTCGACGGCGTTGCGGGCGAGCAGGGCGGCGCCGAGCATGACCGACGGGTTGGACGTGTTGGTGCAGGAGGTGATCGACGCGATCACGACGGCACCGTGGTCGAGGATGAACTCGCCCTTGTCCTCGGACAGAACCTTGACCGGCTTGGTCGGGCGGCCCTCGGATCCGTTGGCGGCCGACTGCACGTCGACTGCGCCGTCGTCGGCGAACGACAGGGCGGCGGGATCGCTCGCGGGGAACGACTCCTCGACGGCCTCGTCGAGCTGCGAGTGACCCGCGGGGTGGTGCTCCTCCACGTAGTTGTGGATGTCCTTGCGGAACGCGTTCTTCGAGTCCGACAACAGGATTCGGTCCTGCGGGCGCTTCGGGCCTGCGATGGACGGAACCACGTCACCGAGGTCGAGTTCGAGGTACTCGGAGTACTCGGGCTCGTGGTCGGCGTCGTGCCAGAGGCCCTGTTCCTTCGCGTACGCCTCGACGAGTGCGAGCTGCTCCTCGGAGCGGCCGGTCAGGCGAAGGTAGCTGACGGTCTCGGCGTCGATCGGGAAGATCGCGGCGGTGGAACCGAACTCGGGGCTCATGTTGCCGAGCGTCGCGCGGTTGGCCAGCGGAACCTCGGCGACACCCTTGCCGTAGAACTCGACGAACTTACCGACGACGCCGTGCTTGCGCAGCATGTCGGTGACGGTGAGGACCACGTCGGTGGCGGTGACGCCGGGCTTGATCTCACCGGTCAGCTTGAAACCGACGACGCGCGGGATCAGCATGGAGACGGGCTGGCCGAGCATGGCGGCCTCGGCCTCGATGCCGCCGACGCCCCAGCCCAGCACGCCCAGGCCGTTGACCATGGTGGTGTGCGAGTCGGTGCCGACGCAGGTGTCGGGGTACGCCTGGCCGTTACGGACCATGATCGTCCGGGCCAGGTGCTCGATGTTGACCTGGTGGACGATGCCGGTGCCCGGGGGGACGACCTTGAAGTCGTCGAACGCGCCCTGGCCCCAGCGGAGGAACTGGTAGCGCTCACCGTTGCGGGAGTACTCGATCTCGACGTTGCGCTCGAAGGCGTCGGCGCGGCCGGCGACGTCGATGATGACCGAGTGGTCGATGACCATTTCGGCGGGTGCGAGGGGGTTCACCTTGTTCGGGTCGCCGCCGAGTGCGGTGACCGCTTCACGCATGGTGGCGAGGTCCACGATGCAGGGGACGCCGGTGAAGTCCTGCATGATCACGCGGGCAGGCGTGAACTGGATCTCGACGTTCGGGTCGGCCGAGGGATCCCAGCTCGCGATGGCGCGAATGTGGTCGGCGGTGATGTTCGCGCCGTCCTCGGTGCGAAGCAGGTTCTCGGCGAGAACCTTCAGTGCATAGGGCAATTTTTCGGTGCCGGGCACGGCCGAGAGGCGGAAGATCTCGTAGGAGTTCTCACCGACCTCGAGGGTGCCTTTGGCGCCGAACGAATCAATACTCGTGCTCACGTCAGCTCCACTCGTCTATGAGGGTCGCCGCCGACGGGGCTGTGTCGACGGCTGCAGGCACTGCGGGCACGACTGATCCGTGTGCGCTGTCGTGCTAGCGATGACGGAATCGGCCCATACCGCGGTACCTCCGATAGTCTAACAGTACGCTTGTCCTGTGAGAATTCGGGGGGAATCGAGCGTGTACCCCTCGGCGATTCTCCTCGATCCCGACGCGGGACGCGCGCGGACGGAACGG
This sequence comes from Rhodococcus sp. A14, assembly GCF_011603105.1. NCBI lineage: Bacteria > Bacillati > Actinomycetota > Actinomycetes > Mycobacteriales > Nocardiaceae > Rhodococcus > Rhodococcus sp. A14. The sequence goes on from NZ_JAAOQS010000081.1 coordinate 27,511, forward strand.
AACTTCGGGGACTCCTCACGTAGTGTTCACGCGAGGCTTTACGTTCCTACAGCAAACCCGGATGAGAGATGCCTGCCCCTATCGCCACCGCACTTCCTGCCAGTGTCACGCTCCCCGTCCATTCGGCCCTCCCGTTGTCGACGGACCTTCCGGAAGACATCGACGTCTCCGACGTGGTCGCGGACGTGTCCGACGACGGCGTGTCGGCGCCGTCCGACGAGGCGAGTGAACTCGCCGCCGTGGTCGACCGCGCGGCCGAGCACGGGATCAAGCTGAGCATCGTGGTGCTGGACGAGGATCCCGGCCGCGATTCGCAGCTGCGCGACCTCGCGACCGAGGTCGGGGCGGAAGAGGGTGGCACCGTTCTGGTGCTGAGTCCCAGCTGGGTCGGCACGTACAGCGATTCGATCAGCCGGGTCCTGCTCGAATCGGGTCAGGACCGCACCTACACCGGCGATGCGGTGGTCTCCGCGAATCACTTCGTCGACGAGGTGATCGAGCCGGGACCGCCGTGGGCCTTGTTCACGGCCGTCATCGTCGCGATCGTCGTGATCGCGTCGGCTGCCACGTTCTTCGCGAAATCGCGCCGGGCGTCCGTATCCCGTGACGACACGGCAGAAAAGCGCGACAGCGCTTCGGGGGCCGGCACGTCGTACGAGCGGCCGAAGCCCTGACTCCTCCCGAATTCCCGGGATAACTCGGCGGCAATTTCACGATTCGCCCACGCGTGGCCGCTGCCTGCGTCGATGCGCGTAAATAGCGCCGACGATTCACAGTTCGACATTTCCGCTGGTCAAATTACTCATGTGTTATTTGTGACTAAAGTTTCCATAGAGTCCGGAAGTGTCGTACGGTGCATTTGGCGCTCTTGGGGAAGAAGTGTCGCAGGCTGGTGATTGACGTCCAAAGTGACGGCGATCCGGTGTATATCGGTGTCGCCGAAGCGCGGGAAGGTGTGGCTGCCGCAAATTTCTCCCCACGACGAGCACGGCGCGGTGTGCGTGATCGGTGCAGAACCGAGGGAGAGAGTTGTGAAGCGACAAGCACGAGCTGGAGTGGGGCACCGTAGCTTCTCCCGCGGGCGCACTCGCACGGCGCGACTCCTGATCGGATTGGGCATCGTCGGAGCCCTGATCACCAGCACGCCCGGCCTGGCCGCGGCGGTGCCACCCCCGCCGCCGAATCCGTCCGACAACGACATCGCGCAGGCCCAGACCCAGGTGTCGGCGGGCCTCGGGCAGGTCAGCGAACTGATCAACCAGGTCGCCTCCGCGGATCAGCAACTCGCTCAGCTCGACAACGAGGTCGCCATCAAGCGTGAGGACGTGAACCGGGCCCTGGTCGATCTGCAGAACGCCCGCAGCGCCGCCGATCTGGCGGCCGGCGTGGTCGGGGCCTCACAGCAGGCGCTGCGCGACGCCGGCGCGCAGATCGAACTCGCGCAGAAGGACTTCGACAAGTACGCCCGGTCGAGCTACACGCAGGGCACCAACGTCTCGTCGATCTCGACCTACCTGGGCGCCCAGGGGCCCGGCGACGTCCTGGATCGGGCGCAGGTTCTGAAACTCCTGGCCACCAGCCAGAATGTAGTGCTCGAGGGTCTGCAGCGGGCACGGACCGCGCAGGCCAACAAGGATTCCGCGGCCCGCGAGGCGAAGCAGCAGGCGGACGTGGCCGCCGATCAGGCCGCGTCGAAGAAGTCGCTGGCGGAGCAGGCGATCGCGATCGCTCGGTCGGCGCTGCAGGACCAGGCGGCCAAGAAGGCGCAGATCGAGAGCAACCGCGCCGCCGCCCAGGCCCAGCTCGACGCCGCCCGCGGGAACGTCGCGGGGTTGCAGGGGCAGCGTGAGGCATACGCGACGTGGGAGGACCAGAAACGCGCCGAGGACGCGCAGAAGGCTGCCATCGCCGCCGCGGCCCGGGAGGCCGCGACGCAGGCCGCGGCGCGGGTGGCCGCCAACGAGGCGGCTCGACAGCGCGCCGCGGAACTCGCCGCGGGGCAGCGCGCGCACACCACGATCGAGGAGGACTCGGAAGACGAGGACTCCGACTCCTCGGCCGACGGCGGGACGACCACGCCGAAGTCCACCCCCAAATCGAAGCCGTCGACCAGCGGTGAGGACCTGACCGGCAGCGAGGCCATCGAGACCGTCATCGATCGGGGACTGTCCCAGATAGGTGTGGAGTACGCGTGGGGCGGCGGCGACGAGAACGGCCCCACCCTCGGCATCCGTGACGGCGGTGTCGCCGACAGTTACGGCGACTTCAACAAGGTCGGTTTCGACTGCTCCGGTCTGATGATCTACGCGTTCGCCGGGATCGGCATCTCCCTGCCGCACTACACCGGGTATCAATACACCGCGGGCGAGCAGGTTCCCTCGGAGGAGATGCAGCGCGGCGACATGATCTTCTGGGGCCCGAACGCCAGCCAGCACGTCGCCCTGTATCTCGGAGACGACCAGATGCTCGAGGCCCCCGAGTCGGGGGACGTCGTCAAGATCTCCCCGGTGCGATGGGACGGCATGACCCCTTACGCTGTCCGTATGGTGTCGTGATCCATGATGTCGATGAAGTAGTCCGCAGTGCGGATCGTGCTTGGTTGCGGCGGGGGTTGCTTGCACCTGGAATAGTTGAGCAAGTACGTGAACGGGCGGAACGATCTAGGTGAAAGCGGTGGATTCTTGGTGACCTCACGTGATGATGCGGTATCGGAGGGTGCAGCCCGGAAGGAGTCGCCCGCGAAGGCCGCTCCCGAAGGTGTGAAGAACGGGGGTGCGGCCAACGGATCGGGTCCCCAGAACGTCACCGCGCCGAATGCACCCTCACAGAACACGGGCACGCAGAGCGCGACGGCGAAGACTGTCGCGCCCAGTCTCGCCGCCGACGTCCAGACGCTGGAACGCGCGATCTACGAGGTCAAGCGCGTGATCGTCGGGCAGGACCGGCTCGTGGAGCGGATCCTGGTCGGTCTGCTCGCGAAAGGACACGTGCTGCTCGAGGGTGTGCCGGGTGTCGCGAAGACCCTGGCCGTCGAGACGTTCGCGAAGGTGGTCGGCGGATCCTTCTCGCGTGTCCAGTTCACCCCCGACCTGGTGCCCACCGACCTGATCGGTACGCGCATCTACCGGCAGGGGCGCGAGGAGTTCGACACCGAACTCGGTCCCGTCGTCGCGAACTTCGTGCTCGCCGACGAGATCAACCGCGCGCCGGCGAAGGTGCAGTCGGCGCTGCTCGAGGTGATGGCCGAGCGGCACGTCTCGATCGGCGGCAAGCGGTACCACATGCCCGACCCGTTCCTGGTGATGGCGACGCAGAACCCGATCGAGAACGAGGGTGTGTACCCGCTGCCGGAGGCGCAGCGCGACCGCTTCCTGTTCAAGATCCTCGTCGACTACCCGACGGTGGAGGAGGAGCGCGAGATCGTCTACCGGATGGGTGTCGATGCGCCGGAACCTCACCAGGTCCTCGATCCCGAGGAGCTCGTCCGCCTGCAGAAGGTCGCGAGCGGTGTCTTCGTGCACCATGCGCTCGTCGACTACGTGGTCCGGGTCATCGCGGCCACACGCACACCGGCCGAGTTCGGTCTCCCCGAGGTCGACGGCTGGATCGCGTACGGCGCGTCTCCGCGCGCGACGCTGGGCATCATCTCCTCGGCCCGGGCGCTGGCGTTGCTGCGCGGGCGTGACTACGTGGTGCCGCAGGACGTGCTCGAGGTGATCCCGGACGTGCTGCGTCACCGTCTCGTGCTGTCCTATGACGCTCTCGCCGACGAGGTCAGCCCGGACGACGTCATCTCCCGCGTGCTGCAGACCGTGGGTCTGCCGCAGATCGCCGCACAGCCGACGACGGTCCCGGCCGCTCCCGCCGGTCACCACGGACCGCCGGTCCCGTCCACGTCGGTGCCCGGACCGACGGCGATGAGCCAGCCACGGTGAGTGCGCGTACCGCCGGTGCGCAGAGCTCCGGCCCGCCGCCGTCGTTTCGCTCCGGCGAACTCCGTGATCCCAAACTGTCCGCGGCGCTGCGGACGCTGGAACTGACCGTCCGCCGCCGGCTCGACGGCGTGCTGCACGGCGACCACCTGGGCCTGATCCCGGGACCGGGCTCCGAACCGGGTGATGCGCGCGAGTACCAGCCGGGCGACGACGTGCGTCAGATGGACTGGTCGGTGACCGCCCGGACGACGCACCCGCACGTCCGGCAGTCGGTGGCCGACCGGGAACTCGAGACGTGGCTCGTCGTCGATCTGTCGTCGAGCCTCGACTTCGGTACCGCCGACTGCGAGAAGCGGGACCTCGTGGTGGCCGCTGCCGCCGCCGTCACGCACCTGACCAGTGGCGGCGGGAACCGGATCGGGGCGATCGTCTCGACCGGCGCCCAGACCACCCGGATCCCGGCCCGCGGAGGCCGCATCCACGCGCAGGCGATGCTGCGTCAGATCGCGACCACCCCGCACGCCCCGGACGGGGTGCGGGGAGACCTGCAGGGTGCGGTGGAGTCGTTGCGCCGACCCCAGCGTCGCCGCGGTCTGGCCGTCGTCATCAGTGACTTCCTCGGACCAATCGACTGGGAGCGGTCGCTGCGGGCGATCTCGGGCCGCCACGACGTACTCGGTGTCGAGGTGCTCGACCCGCGAGATCTGGAATTACCCGACATAGGGGATGTAGTGCTGCACGATCCGGAGTCCGGACGGACCCGCGAGTTCACGACCACACCGCAACTGCGCGCCGACTTCGCGCGGGCCGCCGACGAGCACCGCCTGCAGGTGGAGCAGTCGTTGCGGCGTTGCGGCGCACCGCTGCTCAGTCTGCGGACCGACCGGGACTGGATCTCGGACGTCGTGCGGTTCGTGTCCGCCCGGAAGCACAGTTACGGGACCGCGACGAACCAGAGGTCCCGCCGGTGAGCCTTTCCCAGTTCACCTCGCCGTGGTGGCTGCTCTTCCTCCTGATCGTCGTGGCACTGGTCGCGGGATACGTGTGGGTGCAGCGTCAGCGGCAGAAGCACACCCTCCGGTTCACCAACTTCGCGCTCCTCGAGAAGGTCGCGCCGTCGAGGCCTGGCCGGGCCCGGCACATTCCGGCGCTGCTGATGGTGCTGGCGCTGGTGTTCTTCAGTGTGGCGCTGGCCGGACCGACGGAGGACAAGCGGGTTCCACGGAACCGGGCGACCGTGATCCTCGTCATCGACGTGTCGTTGTCGATGAAGGCGACCGACGTGGAACCGACCCGGCTGGCCGCCGCGCAGGACGCCGCGAAGTCGTTCGCCGACGGGCTCACCCCCGGCATCAACCTCGGTCTCGTCGCGTTCGCCGGCACGGCCTCGGTGCTGGTGTCGCCGACCACCAACCGGGAGGCGTCGAAGGTCGCGATCGACAATCTGCAGCTGAGCGAGCGGACCGCCACCGGTGAGGCGATCTTCACGTCGCTGCAGTCGATCGACACGCTGGCCGCGGTGCTCGGCGGCAGTGATCAGGCGCCGCCCGCCCGCATCGTGCTGCTCTCGGACGGCAAGCAGACAGTGCCCGAGAACCCGGACGATCCGCGCGGCGGGTTCACCGCGGCCCGGCAGGCGAAGGACAAGGACGTCCCCATCTCGACGATCTCGTTCGGCACCAGCTACGGCAAGGTCGAGATCGAGGACGAACGCATCCCCGTGCCCGTCGACGATCCGTCACTGCGGGAGATCGCGGATCTCTCCGGGGGCAGCTTCTTCACGGCCTCGAGCCTGGAGGAACTGCGCGACGTCTACGACACCCTCGAGGAGCAGATCGGGTTCGAGACCACCCGCGGCGACGCCAGCCGCCCCTGGCTCGTGCTGGGGGTCCTGTCCGCCACGGCGGGGCTGATCCTCGCGCTGGTCCTGCGTCAACGGCTGCCGTGATCTGCGTTCCACCGCGGCCCCGCGCTTCCACTCCTGCACATCTGAACAGATAGGTTGATCCCCATGTCTACCCCACAAACTACTGACGCGTCAGTTGGGACGGTGTCCACTCCTCGGTCGGTGCTCGTCACCGGCGGCAACCGCGGGATCGGCCTCGCTGTCGCGCAGCGCCTCGCGGCGGACGGCCACAAAGTCGCGGTCACGCACCGCGGTTCGGGTGTGCCCGACGGCCTGTTCGGCGTCCAGTGCGACGTCACCGACACCGAGTCGGTCGACCGCGCCTTCAAGGAGGTCGAAGCGCACCAGGGTCCCGTCGAGGTTCTCGTCGCGAACGCCGGCATCACCGACGACACGCTGATCATGCGGATGACCGAGGAACAGTTCACCTCCGTCGTCGACGCCAACCTGACCGGCGCGTTCCGCGTCGCGAAGCGGGCGACACGGTCGATGCTGCGGGCGCGGTTCGGCCGGTTCGTGTTCCTCGGGTCGGTCGTCGGTCTGGCCGGTGGTCCCGGCCAGGTGAACTACGCGGCGTCGAAGGCCGGCGTGGTCGGTATCGCGCGGTCGCTGACCCGTGAACTCGGTTCCCGTTCGATCACCGCGAACGTGGTGGCCCCGGGATTCATCGACACCGACATGACCGCGGTACTCGACGAGAAGTACAAGGACATGATCACCGGCGCCGTCCCGCTGCAGCGGCAGGGCAAGCCCGAGGAGGTCGCCGCGGTGGTGAGCTTCCTGGCCTCCGACGATTCCGCCTACGTCTCCGGCGCGGTGATCCCCGTCGACGGCGGCCTCGGCATGGGCCACTAGCTCTCCCCACTCCACTTCCCGGACTTTTTCTTCACAGGAGGACACCTCATGGGCGGATTGCTCGAAGGTAAGACCATTCTCGTCACCGGCATCATCACGGACGCGTCCATCGCGTTCCACGTCGCCAAGGTCGCCCAGGAACAGGGCGCCGAGGTGATCATCACCGGCTTCGACCGTCTCCGGCTGATCGACCGCATCGCGCAGCGCCTGCCGCAGCCGGTGCCGCCCGCGCTCGAACTCGACGTGCAGAACCCGGAGCACCTCGCCAGCCTCGCCGACCGCATCCGGGAGATCGCACCCGAGGGCGTCGACGGCGTCGTGCACTCCATCGCGTTCGCGCCGCGGTCCTGCCTGGGCAGCCCGTTCTTCGACGCACCGTGGTCCGATGTGGGAGTGGCGTTCGAGGTCTCCGCCTACTCGTACGCGTCGCTGTCGAAGGCGCTGCTGCCGGTGCTGAACGACAACGCGTCGATCGTCGGCATGGACTTCGATCCCGCCCGCGCGGTGCCGTTCTACAACTGGATGGGTGTCGCCAAGGCGACCCTCGAGTCGGTGAACCGGTATGTCGCCAAGGAGGTCGGCGAACGCGGTATCCGCTCCAACCTCGTCGCGGCGGGCCCGATCAAGACCCTCGCCGCCAAGGCCATCGCCGGCACCGCCACCGACGACGCCAAGCAGATGAACGAACTCAACACGGCGTGGGACGAGCGGGCGCCCATCGGCTGGAACGTCGACGACCCGGAGCCGGTCGCGAAGACCGTGTGCACCGTGCTGTCCGACTGGCTGCCCGGCACCACCGCGTCGATCATCTACGTCGACGGTGGCGCCCACGCGATGGCCGGCTAGGGCACTACCCGGGGAGTGCGCCCCGAACGGCACCACGGAAGATGGGGATCATGATCGCTGCGAATTCGACGGACGGTTCCGGTTCCCGGTTCGATGCCCTTCTCGTGTTGTCGTTCGGGGGTCCGGAGCAGCCCGCCGACGTGCGCCCGTTCCTGGAGAACGTGACCCGGGGCAGGGGGGTGCCGCCCGAACGTCTGGACGCGGTCGCCGAGCACTACCTGCATTTCGGGGGCGTGTCGCCGATCAACGCTCTGAATCGCGACATCATCTCCCGCGTCGAATCCGAATTGGTAAGCGCTGGAATGGATCTGCCCGTCTATTTCGGTAACCGGAACTGGCACCCGATGGTCGAGGACACCGTCGCCCGGATGGGTGAGGACGGGGTGCGGTCGGCCCTCGTGTTCCCGACGTCGGCGTGGGGCGGGTACTCGGGCTGCAGGCAGTACCACGAGGACGTCGCGCGGGCGCGGGCCGCAGCCGGGGAGGGGGCTCCGCACCTGCTGAAGCTGCGCCAGTACTACGACCACCCGCTGCTGATCGGGGCGTTCGCCGACGCCGTCCGCGAGGCCGCGGTGCAGCTCCCCGCCGGGTGCCGGGCGCGCCTGGTGTTCACCGCGCATTCCGTGCCGGTGTCCGCTGACGTCAACGCGGGACCGCCCGCGGAGGGTGGTCGTCTCTACAGCCGGCAGGTGGCCGAGGCGGCCCGGCTCACCGCCCACGCCGCCGGCTTCGACGACTTCGACCTGGTGTGGCAGTCCCGGTCCGGGCCACCCCAGGTGCCGTGGCTCGAACCGGACATCTGTGACCACCTGGACGCCCTCGCCGGCCGCGGTGTGGGCGCGGTGATCGTGTGCCCGGTGGGATTCGTGTCCGACCACCTCGAGGTGGTGTGGGATCTCGACACCGAGGCCCGGGACAAGGCGGCCGAACTCGGCATCGACTTCGTACGCGCGGCCACCCCCGGAACGGATCGGCGGTTCGCCGAACTCGTCGTCGCACTCGTGGCCGAGCAACTGGCCGGCACACCCGCCGCGCGGCTCGGTTCCGAGCCGCTGCTCGGTTCGACCCTGGACGGTCAGTCCTGCGCGGTCGACTGCTGCAAGACCGTGGTCAGGCCGTCAGGCCGTCCCGCGCACACGCGTTGACGGCGGCGGTGCGCGCCGAACGCACCGCCGAACGCAGGGGCCGCAGCAGATCCTCGAGCGTGGCCGCACTCGACGCGGACACGGTGCGCGCGGGGGCCATCTGCTCGGCGACCGTGAGGATCGCAGCCACCTGATCGGCCGAGTCCAGGATCCGCAGCGCCCGCGGGGCGATCGTCGCCGGATACCGGTGCCGTGCGGACTGCGCCAGCGCGTCGGCGATCTGCGCGCGCGGGTCGGCGCCGAAACCGGAATCGAGCATGTGCAGCGCCTCGAGCGCAGCTGCGGCGTCCCGCACCGCCTGCCGCATCGTGAACTCTGCCTCACCCAGTCCGGTGTGGTGGACGTCGAGGGGAAGCCGCTCGATCGTCGACACCGTCCAGCGCAGCACGTCCGGACCCTCGACGTGCGGGACCAGCCCCGTTCCGGACCGGCCGGGCGGTCCGACGAGCACACCCTCGCCCGCGCTGATCGCGGCGGACGCGAACTCGGTGCCCGCGGGAAGCCCGCGTACGTCGCCCGGCCCGGGCAGGACCAGCCGGATCTCGGTCTCGGGTTGCGACACGGAGCGGCGCATCGTCTGGAGCAGCGCCGTCACCCCGGCGTCCTGCGGGTGGGGCCACGGCAGCCCGGTGCGGCCGGCCGTCCCCTCGTCCTCGGCGCAGGCCAGATGCATCGGCGCCCACGCGTGGAGGGCGTCGATGACGTCGTCGGGTGCACTGTTCCCGGCGAGCCAGGAACTGGCCCACACGGTGAGAGTGGCGCTGGGTGAAGTCACGATAAACGAGCATATGTCGGCGTGGCGGCGTGTGCGTAACGGCGCCGCTGGCATAGCGTCAGCGCCCGTGAGCGGAGGCGACAGATACGGCGACATCTTTTCCGGACACCCACGCGCGAGGAAGCCCGTGACGCCCACGGTCCCGGCCGAGCGGGACCTGGTGGTCGAGGACGCGGGCACCGGTTTCTGCGGGGCGGTGGTGGGGTTCGAGCGCACCTACGACGGCGATTTCGTCCGCCTCGAGGACGGGGCGCGGCGCACCCGGTTGTTCGCGATGCGGGAGGCGGCGTTCCTCATCGACGGGAAACCGGTCACTCTGATCCGTCCGGCGGCCAAGCCCGCCGGACCGGTGACCACCCGATCGGCGTCGGGATCCACCAAGGTGGAGGGGCTGCGGGCCCGGACGGCGCTGGCGAGCCGGATCTGGGTGGAGGGCGTGCACGACGCCGCCCTCGTGGAACGGGTGTGGGGGCACGACCTGCGCGTCGAAGGTGTCGTCGTCGAGCACCTCGAGGGTCTCGACAATCTCGGGGAACGGCTCGCCGAGTTCCGGCCCGGCCCCGGACGGCGCGTCGGTGTCCTCGTCGATCACCTCGTCACCGGATCGAAGGAGACGCAGCTGACCCAGGGGCTCGGGCCGAACGTGCTCGTGACCGGGCACCCGTTCATCGACGTGTGGGAGGCGGTCCGCCCGTCGGCGGTGGGCATCGAGGCGTGGCCGAAGATCCCGCGCGGTGAGGACTGGAAGACCGGGGTGTGCCGCGAATTGGGGTGGGGGACACCGCGCGACGGCTGGCGGCGGGTCTATTCGGCCCTCAACTCGTTCCGCGACCTCGAGGCACCACTGATCGGGGCGGTCGAACAGCTGGTCGACTTCGTCACCGTCGGTTCCGGAGGTTCTGGTTAGATGGTGTTGTGGCTGCATTGATTTGGCTGGTAGCGGGGGTGCTGCTCGCCGCCGCGGAAGCGTTGACGGGGGACTTCTTCCTCCTCATGCTGGCGGGCGGTGCGCTGGCCACGGCCGGGGTTACCGCGATCACCGACTTCCCGGTCTGGGTCGACGCGGTGATCTTCGGCGTGCTGTCCCTCGCCCTGATCCTCGGGGTGCGGCCGGTGTTGTTGCGTAAGTTCGAGACCCCGCCACCGACCCCGACCGGGATCGAGGCGCTGACCGGCAAGCAGGCCCTGGTGCTCGAGGAGGTCGCCGAACACGCAGGGCAGATCAAGCTCGGCGGCGACGTCTGGACGGCCCGCCCGCTCGACAGCACGGAAGTGTATCCACCGGGGACGACCGTGACGGTAATGCAAATTGACGGCGCGACCGCCGTCGTATGGAGGGGGCCCTAGATGGCAGCGCTCATCGTGTTGATCGTGCTCGTGTTGTTCGTCGCCCTGGTGGTGGCCAAATCGGTGGCGCTGGTGCCGCAGGCCGAGGCCGCGGTGATCGAGCGACTCGGCCGGTACGCGCGGACCGTGTCGGGTCAGCTGACGTTCCTGATCCCCTTCGCGGACCGTATCCGAGCGAAGGTGGATCTGCGTGAACGGGTGGTGTCGTTCCCGCCGCAGCCGGTGATCACCCAGGACAACCTGACGCTGAACATCGACACCGTCGTGTACTTCCAGGTCACCAACCCGCAGGCCGCGGTGTACGAAATCAGCAACTACATCGTCGGTGTCGAGCAGTTGACCACCACCACGCTGCGCAACGTCGTCGGCGGCATGACGCTGGAGGAGACGCTCACCTCGCGTGACTCCATCAACGGGCAGCTGCGCGGTGTGCTGGACGAGGCCACCGGCCGGTGGGGTCTGCGCGTCGCCCGGGTCGAACTCAAGAGCATCGATCCGCCGCCGTCGATTCAGGAGTCGATGGAGAAGCAGATGAAGGCGGACCGCGAGAAGCGGGCCACCATCCTCACCGCCGAGGGGCATCGGGAGTCGGCGATCAAGACGGCGGAGGGCGACAAGCAGTCCCGCATCCTCGCCGCGGAGGGCGCGAAGCAGGCGTCGATCCTCACCGCGGAGGGTGAGCGGCAGTCCCGCATCCTGCGGGCGCAGGGCGACCGAGCCGCGAAGTACCTGCAGGCGCAGGGCCAGGCGAAGGCGATCGAAAAGGTGTTCGCCGCAATCAAATCCGGCAAGCCCACCCCCGAACTCCTCGCCTACCAGTATCTGCAGACGCTGCCGCAGATGGCGCAGGGCGACGCGAACAAGGTGTGGCTGGTGCCCAGCGACTTCGGTGACGCCCTCAAGGGGTTCGCGAAGACCCTCGGCGCGCAGGGGCAGGACGGGGTGTTCCGGTACGAGCCGTCCACCACGGAGGAGGATCTGCCCAAGCCCGAGGACGATTCGGAAGAAGTCGCCGACTGGTTCGAGACCAAGTCCGACCCGGCGATCGCGCAGGCCGTCCGGGCCGCGGAGGTCGAGGCCCGTCGTCCAGTCGACGGTCCGGGACCGCTCGCGACGTCCGGTGGCGCCGACGAGCATGCGCCGCTGGATCCGGGGGGAGCGCCCGGGCAGCTGCCGCCGCCCGTCACCCCGCCGACTCACTGACCGACTCCGACACGGCGTAGCGACGCAGTAACGGGCGGAGCACGCCGAAGAGGTGTTCGGGTGTGTGCTCGAGGTAGAAGTGATCGCCCGGCATGATGTGCACCTCGCGCAGCCGGGTGGTGTGCCGCTCCCAGGCGTGCAGATCCCGCTCGCCGACCAGCGGATCGGCGTCCGCGCCGAGCACATGCACCGGACAGGAAAGCGGCGGGTCGCCCGGATCGCGGTAGCCGGTGCAGAGGCGGAGATCGTCCCGCAGCGCGGGGAGGCAGCGGTCCCGCCACGCCGGCCGGGCCTGGAGGTCGGCGGGCAGACCGCCCGTGATGCGCAGCAACTCGATCAGTGGCGCGTCGTCCAGGTCGTCGACCGGTGGCAGCGGCGAGGGTAGGTGCGGCGCCGAGTACCCGGAGAGCAGCAGCGCCCGTGGGAGCGGCTGCCCGGCTCGCGCGCCGGCGGCACGCGAGCCGGTACGCCACCAGCGCACCCATGCTGTGCCCGAAGAAGACGTGCGGCTCCGTGAGGTGTTCGGCGAGTTCGGAGTCGAGTGCGGTGACGAGGGACTCGACGTCGGTGAACCCGGCCTCGCCGGCACGGCTCTCCCGTCCGGGCAGCTGCACGGGCCACACCGACACGTGCGGGCTCAGGGCGCGGTGCCAGTGGCGGTACGTCGAGGATCCGCCGCCGGCGTGAGGGAAGCAGAACAGCCGGAGGGGGCCGGGCACGGCGCTACGCCGCCGCGACGAGCGTGGCGAGTTCTTCGGCGAGAGCGGCCACCGTGGACCGGATCTGGTCCTCCGTGTGGCACGAGGTGACGAAGAAGCGCAACCGCGCGAGGTCTTCGGGCACGGCCGGGTAGAGGATCGGGTTCACGTTGATGCCGCGCCGGAGCAGGGCCTTGGACAGTGCGAGGGTGCGGAGTGAATCCCCGACGATGCACGGGATGACCGGGGTGTCCTCGGTGTCCTTGGTATCGATTCCGGAGTCCGTGGCGAGCTGCAGGAAGAGCCGGGAGTTGCGACGCAACCGGTCGAGCGCCTCGGGTTCGGCGCGCATCTGTCGGATCGCGGCCAGGGACGCCGCGGCATTCATCGGCGTCATCCCGACGCTGTAGACGAAACCGGGTGTCGTGTACTTCAGGTAGCGGATGAGCGCGGCGCTGCCCGCGACGTAGCCGCCGCAGCCGGCCAGGGCCTTCGACATGGTGCCGGACCACAGTTCGACGTCGTCGCGGTCGACGGCGAAGTGCTCGCCGATGCCCCCGCCGGTGGCGCCGAGCACCCCGATGCTGTGCGCCTCGTCGATCATCATCAGTGCCTGATACTTCTTCTTCACCGCGATCATCGCGGGCCGTCGGGGATGTCGGTGGTTGGGCAGTGCAAGGCGGCATGGGTGGGCCGGTGGCCTTCTCGGCGCACAGGTCCGGGTGACCGAATCTTTGACCGCGCGGAGCTCGATTCTGATCTGGGCAGGCCCGGATGGGAGTGTGTGGGAGCGACGCCGGAGCGGGTGGTGGCAGTGTATTGCCGGATGTCTGGCTCGACAGGGTAAGGGGCGTCGCTGGTCGATCCGAAAAGATGTTGCGGGACAGCACTTCTGGTGCGGTGTATCGAGGTATGCATGGATCGCGATTCGAGTCCGGGGGGCAGCAGGCGGGGTTGAGCCGGATGCTCGACGGCGCGCCCGAGGGCCGGTTCGCCGGTGGCGTGGTTCGGGCGGTGATTGAGTTCCTGACGGAGGTCAAGCCACCTGGCGGCTCGTAGGCTTGGTCATGGCGGGCTGGGCTGTTGGAGACCATCGCGACTCTTGGGACTCCTGGCCCGCCGCCTGCTTGCGGCGCTCACGCATCCGCTTGTAACGGACATTTTTGCGCCGCCGCGGGTCGATCTTGTAGCGCGCCGTGACGATCGCCCGGCCCTCGGCCTCGGTGATCGGCGTGCCGTCGACGTCCCGCAAGGCGTACCGCTGGCCGGCACGCATACAGGCGGCGATCCGGGTGACCAGATGGGTGGCCAGATGACAGATCGCAGACTCGTGATGCCGGTCGCCGACCATCAACCGCTGGTACTTCGCCGCGAACTGGGGATCGACCCTGCGAGCCTGGTCGGCAGCGGTGCACAGCACCTCACGCAACAGCGGATCCCGGCCTTGGTGATCGAGGACTCGACCTTGCTCACCCCGGACTGGCTGACCTTGGGAACCAGACCGGTATACGCGCGGATCGCGGCCAGGGACGTGAACCGGTGCGGGTCGCCGATCCGTCCAGCGATGACCGCGCTGATCACCGCCCCCACGCCGGGAGCAGAGGCAACGATGCCGGCCGGGTCGGCGTCGGCGTAGAGGTTCGCGACTCGCTCGTCGATCTGCTTGATCTGACGGGTCAGGAACAATGCCTGCTCGGCTTCGTGGGCGATGTCCTCAGCGAGCTCGGCGAAGGCCGGCAAGGGCAGTCGGGCGAGCAATTCGGAGTCGATCCGGTCGTTCTTGGTGTGCTTGGAGTAGTACTTACGCAGGTCGGCCGACTGGGCGGTCGTGACCATCACCACGCGTGCACCGTGGCGACGGAACCACTCCGCCAGCACGATCCACGCGTTCCGGGTCGGCTCGACCACCACGGTCAGCTCAGCCGGATCGGGCAGGTCCAAGTCCGCCCACATCCGTTCCAGATAGGCCAGCCGTGTCCAGAACTTCCGGCCACGCCATACCGTGGCACCATCACGGGCCCGCGTCGCCTGATGCTCCGCCCAGACAGCCACGTCGATCCCCAACGTCAATGCCATCGTCATTGCTCCTGTCGGTCCACATCCCTGTTCACCAGGTGACTGACCATCGCGGCCACGGCCCAGACATTCTCTAAGCAGGGGTCCACGCCTACCGGCCGGCTCCAAGTTCCCGAACAAGGACACCGCTCGACCAGACACCGAGCCCGCAGACGACCACTCAAAAGCCAGGGATCACCAGGTATGCCGGTCGGACGTTCGGCCCGCCTGCGGACTCCCTCCGAGGCTAAACCGAAGTTGCGATGGGTTTGTCCTGGTATTTACGGCTGAGCTGCAGCGGAAGCATGAGACACACCCATTCTGTAGTCACTAAAATGATTGCCACTATGGTAGCCGTGGAGTAAAATCAGTTCATGGC
>NZ_JAAOQS010000082.1:0-42589 GCF_011603105.1 Rhodococcus sp. A14
CGTCGGGTTTGGGTGCGGGGGCGGGTGCCTCGCACTTGACGATCGGGACGGGGTCGTACCGGACGGTCCTGGTGTTCCGGGAGATTTCCTGGCCGGTGGCGTGGTCGGAGATCACCCGGGTGTCGCTGGCGGTGAATCCCGGTGCGCCGCTGGAGGCGATGCAGTGATCGCCGGCGGGCAGGGTGACCGTGTCGGGCTCCGTCGGCTTGGTCCGGTTGCCGGTGATCGACTCGACGTCGACCGACTTGGTTCCCCAGAACCGGATGGTCAGATCCGAGGCGCCGCCGATGGCCTGGATCATCACACCCGTCTTGCCGGTGTTCCGGAACTGCAGGTCGATGGCGCCTTCGAAGACGGTGGCCTCGCGCGCCTCGGGGTAACGCGAGATGTAGTACGAGTGCTCGGTGTGCGCGACGTCCTCCATGCCCGCGAAATATGCGGCGTTGTAGAGCGTCGTCGCCACCTGGCTCACACCGCCACCGACGGCGGTGTCCGGGCGACCGTTGTTGATGATGCCCGACTCCACATAGCCCTGAGCCGTGCCGCGCGGGCCCGTGTACCCGTTGAGGGAGAACGTGTCGCCCGGCTTGATCAGCGCCCCGTTGATCTCACTGGCGGCGAGCCGGATGTTGGTACCCGACGCGGCAGAGAAGCCGCCGGTCGTGAACTCGCCAATCACTTCCTTCACGCCGAGCGCCTGCGCGGCCTCCGTGGTGAGGGCGGGCGGGACGGGTCCGTACACCGCGGCGGTGGTGTGAGAACCGTTGCCGCGCAACAACTCGGGCAGTGTCTCCAGCGTCTTGGGCCACTGCACCAGGTCGCCGACGACCGCGGGGACGACGGTGGGTGATCCGCCGTCGAGCGTGATCGTCGCGTCCTTCGGTGCGATCTCCGTCGAGACCAGCTGCGGGGCCAGGATGCCCGTGGCAGCCTCGATGTTGTAGGTGGGCTTCAGCCCGCCGTTGCCGTCCGGTTCGAAGCCGACGATGGCACCGATCTGCTGACGCGCCGCGGTCGCGACCTTGCCGTCGCGTCCGGTTACCACCAGATCGGCGGAGGCAGCGGGCGCCGCCACCTCGTCGAGCGCCCTCTGGACGCCTTCCTTCGTCACCGTCACGGGCACGACGTCGACGGGCAGGTCCACCGTCCGGCCGAACGCCCATTCCTCGGTCAACGCCGCCTCGGCGCCCTCGCCGTTCAGGTTCTGCCCGGTCGACGGGTCGACCGGAACCGGGGTCGGCCCCTCGAACACGACGGTCCCCTCGCGGGACGCGCGATCGGTCTCACTGCGGAGGCCGTCGACGGCGGACGCCAGCGCGGCCTCGTCGCGGGTCGACACCACACCGATCTCGTCGGTGGTGAAGAACGACGTGAGCCTCGTGAACGGGTTGAGCGGCTGCGAATCGGCCCGGTCGAGGGTGGCCTCCCAGTCGACCCCGAGCCCGGCGGCGGACGGAACGAGTTGCGTCGACACGTCGCCGGCCGTCACCGTCAGCGGTTGGTCGGCGCGCGGGCCCACCTGCGCCTGCAGAATGGCCTCGGCCTCCTCGCGGGACGAACCGCCCACGTCGACGCCTGCCACGGTCACCCCGCGCGGGACCTTCCCGGAGGACACCGCGAGGTCCGCGGCGTACGCGATGCCGATCAGGGCGATCACACCGCCGGTGACTGCTGCGATCTTCACCCAGGGCGCGCGGGCCGGGGTGGTCGGTTCTGCGGAGGGCTCGGCGGGCGCGGAAGGTTCCGGTGCCGGCTGCGGTGGGACCTGCGCCGCGGCGGTGGGCGCCACCACGGTCGGATCGTCGGCCGGTGTGGTGTACGCCGGCGTCGGCCCGGGAACGGGACCCGGCGGAATCGCGGGGATCACCTGAGTGACGTCCTCGTTCGCCGGCGGCTCCACCCACAACGGCGCGTCGGGAGCCTGCTCCTCGGAGCGTTCCCCCAGGTCACCGAGGTTCAGCTGCGTCGTCGGGGCGTCGTCGGCACTCGGCTGTTCCGCCGAATCCTCGGGAGCCGGAGCGTCCTCGGGAGCCGGAGCGTTTTCGGGTTCCGAGATCTCGTCCGGTTCCGGAGCGGGCGGGTCGGCCACATTCTCGGGTTCGACACTCTCGGGCGTCGCGGAAGGGTCCGGCGTCGACCGTTCGGGTGCCGTGCTCCCCTTGTCGCCGTCTTCGTCGTTCACCGTGGCCCTCTCACCGAGTTGTCCTTCGTGCGGGCCTCAGCTTGCCGTCGGTGCTCGTTGCATTTCAAGCGCGATCCGATCCGAGCGAGGCCCGGTCGAGACCCCCACGTCAGCGTACCGGCCGCCGGAAATGCAAGAGCCCCGCGCTGCTGCCAGGTCGGGGGTCAGGCAGCAACACGGGGCTGACAGGGATATCGCCAGCTAATCTCCAGCGTTACACCTGTTGGAAAAGAATTCGGGGATCCGGCCACCCCTCGTTGCCGGATCCCCGCTCGCACTGCGCGCACGCTGGCCTTTCCGGTCTCCCAGCTACCGGAAAGGCCAGTCGGATCACGCCTCTATGATTGCCGTCACACCCTGGCCGCCGGCGGCGCAAATCGAGATCAGGCCGCGGCCCGAGCCCTTCTCCGCCAGCATCTTGGCGAGCGAGGCGACGATGCGTCCGCCGGTCGCGGCGAACGGGTGCCCCGCCGCCAGCGAGGACCCGTTGACGTTCAGCTTGCTGCGGTCGATGGACCCCAGTGCGCCGTCGAGGCCCAGGCGTTCCTTGCAGTACTCGTCCGATTCGAACGCCTGCAGCGTCGCCAGCACGACGGACGCGAACGCCTCGTGGATCTCGTAGTAGTCGAAATCCTGCAGGGTGAGGCCGTTGCGGGCCAGCAGGCGCGGGATGGCGTACGTCGGCGCCATCAGGAGC
The DNA here is from genome assembly GCF_011603105.1 of Rhodococcus sp. A14. Lineage (NCBI taxonomy): Bacteria > Bacillati > Actinomycetota > Actinomycetes > Mycobacteriales > Nocardiaceae > Rhodococcus > Rhodococcus sp. A14. Next base: position 2,880 of record NZ_JAAOQS010000082.1, read on the forward strand.
CCGTCCTTGCCGTGGATGTAGTCGACGGCCGCGGTCTCGGAGTCGACGAGATGCGCGAGCACCGGAAGCTTGCGCTCGGCGGCCCATTCGTCGGTGGACAGCAGAACCGCTGACGCGCCGTCGGTGAGCGGGGTGGAGTTACCCGCCGTCATCGTGGCGTCGCCCGCCTTCACCCCGAAGACCGGCTTCAGCTTGGCCAGCTTCTCGGCGCTGGAGTCGGGCCGCAGGTTGTCATCGCGGGTGAGCCCGAGGAACGGCGTCACCAGGTCGTCGAAGAATCCGCGGTCGTAGGCGGCGGCCATGTTCTGGTGGCTGGCGGCGGCGAGTGCGTCCTGGTCCTCGCGGCGGACGCCGAATTCCTTGGCCGTGATGGCGGCGTGCTCGCCCATGGACAGCCCGGTGCGGGGTTCGCCGTTGCGGGGGATCTCGATGCCGAGCATGGACGGGCGGACGTTGCCGAGGAGCTTGATGCGGTCGCCGGTGCTCTTCGCGCGGTTCAGGGACAGCAGGAACTCGCGGAGTTCGTCGTTGACGCCGATCGGCGCGTCCGACGTGGTGTCGACGCCGCCGCCGACACCCGCATCGATGCGGCCGGCCGCGATCGCGTCACCGACGGCGACGATCGACTGCAGTCCGGTGCCGCAGGCCTGCTGCAGGTCGAAGGCCGGCGTGTACGGGCTGAGGGCGCTGCCGAGGACGCATTCGCGCATCAGGTTGAAGTCGCGGCTGTGCTTGAGCACGGCGCCGCCTGCGACGAGGCCCAGCTTCTCGCCCTGGAGGTTGAAGCGGCTCACGAGACCGTCGAGGGTGGCGGTGAACATGTCCTGGTTGGACGCCTGCGCGTACTTCCGGTCGGAGCGGGCGAACGGGATGCGGTTTCCGCCGACGATCGCGACGGGACGCTGCTGCTTTCCGCCTGGCTTCGGCGCCGCTGCGGAGTTCGAATTGGTGCGAGCTTTGCTGGTCACTGACGTCTCCAAGGATCTGGTGCGATTACCTGTTGGCTACTATTCTTACTCAGGAGTAAGTTACTTGTCGACACCGCACTTCACTCGGTGCTCGGTGACTGACCGCCAAACGACGACAGAAGGTAGGACCGTGGCAGCCAGCAAGGGAGCTCCCGACCTCTATTCCCAGTTCCTCTCATCCGCACCCGGCGCGTTCATCGCCGCGAAAGCGGGACTGCCGCGACCGGAGAACCTGCGGCGATACAAGCACGGCGAACCGCCGCTCGCCGGTCCGGTCCTGATCGGCGGCAAGGGCCGCCTCGTCGAACCGTTGCGCGAACTGCTGTCCGACTACCCCGCCGCGGGAACGGGCGACGACACGTACGGCGCTTTGGTGTTCGACGCCACAGGCATCGGTTCGGTCACCGACCTCGAGCAGCTTTTCGAATTCTTCCAGCCGGTCGTCCGCAACCTCGCGCCGTCCGCGCGCGTCGTCGTCATCGGCACCACCCCCGAGGAGACGTCCAGCGTCGACGAGCACATCGCCCAGCGCGCGCTCGAGGGCTTCACCCGCAGCGTCGGCAAGGAGGTCAAGCGCGGCGCCACGGCTCAGCTCGTCTACGTCTCGCCGAAGGCTTCCGCAGGACTGTCGGGTCTCGAATCCACGCTGCGTTTCCTGCTGTCGGCCAAGTCCGCGTTCGTCAGCGGCCAGGTCATCCGGGTCGGCGCCGAGGATTCCGTCGCACCCGCCGACTGGGACAAGCCGCTCGACGGGAAGGTCGCCATCGTCACCGGTGCGGCCCGCGGCATCGGCGCGACCATCGCCGAGGTCCTCTCCCGCGACGGCGCGCACGTCATCTGCGCCGACATCCCGGCCGCCGGTGAGGCACTGTCGGAGACCGCCAACAAGGTCGGCGGCACCTCCCTCGCGCTGGACGTGACCGCGGACGACGCGGCAGACAAGCTCGCCGAGTTCGTCCTCGAACGGCACGGCGGCGCGGACATCATCGTCCACAACGCCGGCATCACCCGCGACAAGACCCTCGCCAACATGGACGAAGGTCGCTGGAACATGGTGATTGGCGTCAACCTTCTTGCGCCGCAGCGCATCACCGACGTCCTCGTCGCCAAGGGTGCACTGAAGGAAGGCGGCCGCGTCATCGACGTCTCCTCCATCGCCGGCATCGCGGGCAACCGGGGCCAGACCAACTACGGCACCTCCAAGGCCGGTGTGATCGGCCTCGTGCAGGCCTCGGCGCCGGTGCTCGCGACGAAGAAGATCACGATCAACGCCGTCGCACCGGGCTTCATCGAGACGGCGATGACCGCGGCGATTCCGTTCGCCACCCGCGAGGCCGGACGTCGCATGAGCTCCCTGCTGCAGGGCGGCGAGACCGTCGACGTCGCCGAGACCGTCGCCTACTTCGCGAGCCCCGCGTCCAACGCCGTCACCGGACAGATCGTCCGCGTCTGCGGCCAGAGCCTGCTGGGCGCCTGATGTCCGGCAAGGTCGTGCAACTCACGGAGAAGCCGGGCACGCTCGACATCTACGCCCGGGCCGTGCGCAGTGCACTGCCGGTCATCGGCGCGAGCGGGCACAGTGCCCCGGACACGACGCTGGTCCTGAACGGCGTCCGCGTGGACCCCGACAACCTGGCGGCGTACGACCGGGTGACCGGCCTGCGTTTCGGCGACCACCTGCCGCTCACGTACCCGTTCACGCTGGTGTTCCCGGTCGTGATGAAGCTGATGGTGTCCGAAGGCTTCCCCTTCCCCGCCATCGGTTCCGTGCACGCGGAGAACGTCATCGAACAGTTCCGTCCCATCTCGGTGATCGAGCCCCTGGACGTGTCGGTGCACGCGGAGAATCTGCGTGAGCACCGCAAGGGACTCCTGATCGACGTGATCAGCGAGATCCGGGTCGGACGCGAACTGGTGTGGAAGCAGACGTCGACGTTCCTGCGTCAGCAGAAGACGTCGCTGTCCGGTCAGCCCGGCCCCGAGCCGAAGGCCGAGGAGGAGCCGCCGCGTCCGCTGCGGACGCTGCGGGTCGATCAGAAGACGATCGGCAAATACGCCGCGGTGTCCGGTGACCGGAACCCGATTCACGTGTCGACGTTGGGCGCCAAGGCTTTCGGATTCCCGAAGACCATCGCGCACGGCATGTGGAGTGCGGCCGCCGTCCTCGGGTCGGTGGAGGGCCGGATCCCGGACGCCGTCACGTACAGCGTGCGCTTCGGCAAGCCGATCCTGCTGCCGTCCACGCTGAACGTGTACGCCGATCAGACCGGCGACGGCTGGGATCTGTCGATCAAGCACCCGAAGAAGGGATACCCGCACCTCACCGCGACGCTGCGGTAGCTGCTGCCCGGGCGAATGTACCTTTCGACGCCGCCAAGGCGTCGAAAGGTACATTCACTCCGGCTTCTTCTTACCCGCGAGGCCGCGCCACGCCAGGGATTCCAGCAGGTCTGCGGCGGCGTCGACCTCGATCTCGCCGCCGGCGACGCGGTCGGCCACGGCCTCGCCCGCACCGACCAGGGCGATGGCGATCAGTTCGAAATCCTGCCCCGGCTCGGGATCCTTGGTGCTGGACTCGAGCAGGTGCGCGGTCAGCTCGATCAGCCGGTCGCGGCTCGATTGCACCGACCCCACGAACGCCTGCTGCCCCATCGCCTGGCGATACAGCACCATCCACGACTTGCGGTGCTTGCCCACGAACCCGAGAAACCCTTCGAGGGCCCGGCGCAGCTGTTCGCGCGGGCTCAGCCCCGGATCGCCCGCCGGAGCGAGTGCCTCGACGAAGCGCAGACCCTCCCGCTGGATGCATGCCGCGAACAGTTCGTCCTTCGAGCCGTAGTACAGGTACAGCATCGGCTTCGAAATTTCCGCCTTGGACGCGATCGCGTCCATGGACGTTTCGTGAAAACCTCTGTCGGAGAAGACGTCGACAGCAGCGTCGAGCATCTGCTGCTCGCGCACTGCGCGCGGCAGTCGCTTGGTGCCGCCGGCCATTCGTCCTCCATCATCGTCGAACCCGCTATCTTACTCTACGGTAATAAAGCGGGCCCGACCGGCGGACGAGAAGAATACCAGCACCCTGTCGCGGACCGGGGCACTAGCAGGCCAGCACGCCCTTGGCGCGCGCCACGGTCAGGACCGCCTCGTCGACACGCTGCTGCGGCAGCTTGCCCGAGGCCACAACGCTTTCGAGGTGATCGAGGACCCGCGGGACGTCGTCGGTGGTGAGCCACAGGGCGACGTCGACACCGGATTCCAGCGCGGTCTCGACGGCGACCGTGATGTCGTAGCGGTCGGTGATCGCCTGCATGCCGCTGAGGTCGTCGGTGAAGATCGGGCCGGTGAACGGCGGCGCGCCGTATCCGGTGCCGCCGCGCAGCAGCGCCACGGCGTCGGGACTGATGCTGGCAGGGACCCCGGGGGCGGTCAGACCCGGCACCTCGAGGTGGCCGAGCATGACGCCGACACCCGTGGACACCAGGTTCCGGAACGGGACGAGGTCCTTCGTCTGCAACTGCTCGAGCGGCGGGGTGGTGACGGCCCCGGTGTGCGAGTCGCCGGACGCCGATCCGTGGCCGGGGAAGTGCTTGATGACGGGCAGGATTCCCGCGTCCCGCATCCCGCGCGCGTACGCGTCGGCGTAGCGGGTGACCACGGCGGGATCGTCGGAGTAGGAGCGGTCGCCGATGACGCTGTCGTCGGGCTGGCTGCTCACGTCCACGTCGGGGGCGAAGTTCACGGTGACACCGAGGTCCTTCAGTCCGCGACCGCGCTCGAGCGCCATCTGGTACGTCTGCTCCTCCGTCATCGTGGCTGCGGTCTGCCGGGCGGACGGATCGGCTCCGAGCAGGTTCTCGACGCGCGACACGCGTCCACCCTCCTCGTCGATCGTCACCATCAGGGGCAGCGACGACGCCGACGCCACCTGGGGAATCTCACGGTTCGCGAGCATGGCCTCGTCGGTCCAGCTCCCGACGAAGATCCCGCCGATCTGCTCGTCCCGGACCACCTGAGCCGCATCCGCGGTGCCGGTCACTCCCACGTTCAGCAGCTGAGCAAGCTTGCGCCGCAACGGCAACGACTGCAGGAACTCCGTCTCGCACGACGCCGGTGCGGCGGCGGGCGCTGCGGTGCCGGTGTGCGACGCCGGCTCGACGGAGGACGGCGACGGCGTCGCTGTCGCCGACGACGATTCCGCGACCGTCTCGCCACCACCCGACGAACATCCGGCGACGAGGCCGGTACAGGCAGCGAGCGCGAGTGCATACTTGATCCGCATGGGTTCGACGGTAGCCCAATTCGCCACCGGCACCCCCCTGGTAGGCCCCGAATCGGCGACCGCTGCCGCCCGTCTTGGTAATCTGGACACAGAGGAAGCCCGTACTCAGGAGGTCGTAGTGCCCGGTGGTTTGATGTTGATCGCCTACGACGGATCCGACAACGCCAAGCGTGCCGTGGAGTGCGCAGGTCGCTTCCTCGCCTCCAATCGCGCTGTGCTGGTGACGGTGTGGGAGCCGATGGTCCGCCAGGCCGCGCGTATGTCGGGCCTGTCCGGTGTGATGCAACCCGAGTGGGTGCCCGACGAGGAGACCGAGGACGTCGCGTTCTCCGACGCCAAGGTGACCAACGAAGAGGGCGTCCAACTCGCCGAGGCCGCCGGGCTCGCCACCGAGGGCCGCTGCATCGAGTGCACCAGCACGATCTGGACGGCCATCGTCGAGACGTCCGACGAACTCGCGGTCGACATCATCGTCACCGGCACCCGCGGCACCACCGGTCTGCGGTCGTTGCTGCAGAGCAGCGTCGCCGACCACGTGTTGCGCCACAGCCACCGCCCGGTGCTGATCGTGCCTCCCGGGAAGTAGTCCGGCCGCCCGACTACTGTCGGGTGACCATGGACGGCTTCCTTCTCTCCCGCGCCGACCGGACGCTGCGCACGTCCGGTGCGCGGCACGGGCACGACACCGCGGCAGCCGCTGTCGCGGCCCTCGCGAACGGTGACACCGAGCTGATCGTCGGAGCGCTGCCGTTCGATCCCGAACGTCCCGCCGCGCTGACCGCCCCGGAATCGTGGGAGTTCACGGACGGCCCGTGGCGCCCCGGCACCGTTCCCGACCTTCCCTCCGTACACCTCACGCGGGAGGTCCCCGACCCCGCCGAGCACGTGGCCCGGGTGCGATCACTCGTCGACCGCCTGCGCGAGGGCACCCTCGGCAAGGTGGTGGCCGCACGCAGCGTCACCCTCCGCGCAGACACCCCCATCTCCGCAGAAGCGTTGGCCGCGAGAATGATTCACCAGAATCCCACCGCCAACGGGTTCGCCGTCGACCTCTCCGCGGCCGGCGAGAGCTTCCGCGGACGCAGTCTCGTCGGCGCCAGCCCCGAGGTGCTGCTCAGCCGGCGCGGGCGACGCGTCACCTGCCGTCCCCTCGCCGGAACCGCGCCGCGGCGCACCGATCCGGAGGCCGACGAGAAGGAAGGTCGCGGACTCCTGGAGTCCACGAAGAACTTGGCCGAGCACGCGTTCGTCACGGCCTGGATCAGGGAGGTCCTGGCGCCGCTCTGCACCGAGCTGACCATCCCGGACTCCCCGGTACTGACGAGCACGCACGAGGTGTGGCATCTCGCGACCCCCATCGAAGGCGTGCTGCGCGACCCGTCGACCAGCGCGTTGAGCTTGGCCACCGCGCTGCACCCGACCCCCGCGGTGTGCGGCACCCCCACCGACCTCGCTCTCGCGACCATCCGGGACGTCGAGGAGGATCGGCGGTTCTACGGCGGCGCCGTCGGGTGGTGCGGCGGCGACGGCGACGGCGACTGGGTGGTGGCCATCAGGTGCGCCGAGATCGCCGCGGACGGACTCGAGGCACTGGCGACGGCGGGCGGGGGCATCGTGGCCGAGTCCGACCCGGAGTCCGAACTCGACGAGACGACCACCAAACTGCGCACGCTGCTTCGGGCGCTCGGAGTGCAGCAGAGCCCGTGAACTGCAGAAACGGTGGCCCACGAGCACCAATCAGCAGTTCGGCGGCCCACGGGTGATACCTTGACCCGAGCAATTCGTACGCGGGAGTAGCCGTGTGCGTCGATGGCACGACGGTGGGAGATGTCTGATGGGGAAGTTCCTTGTGCCCGGTGTGGTCAGCGCCGTGGTCGGTGTCGCTCTCGGCACCGTGGCGACGCTCGGCATCACTGCAGCCGCACAGGACAACACGCGTCCCGAGATCGACCGCAGCGGCAACGCGGATTCCTCGCTCCTGAACCAGGTTGAGTACGGCAGCCGCTGAGAGCGCCGGCTCAACAAGTTCCCGCACTTCCCCCGAGTCGGCGGCCATGTCGTCCATGGCGCCCTCGGCGGAGCCTCTGTCACGGCGGTGGCTGTTCGGCGCCTCTGTCGTAGCGTTTCTTCTCGCATTTCTCCAAACCCCCGGCCGGCTCGCCGCTGACACCAAGTACGACCTGTCCCAGAATCCGATCGGATTCCTGGAACGGGCCGCGCATCAGTGGAGCAGCCAGGCCCCCATGGGCCAGGTGCAGAACCAGGCCTACGGTTACTTCTTTCCGCACGGCGCGTTCTTCGCGCTCGGCGACGTCCTGAGCGTCCCGCCGTGGATCACCCAGCGGGTCTGGTGGGCCCTGCTGCTCGTCGCCGGATTCTGGGGCATCGTCCGTCTTGCCGAAGCACTCGGTGTCGGCAGCCGCTCGTCCCGGATCATCGCCGGTGTCGCGTTCGCGTTCTCCCCCCGTGTCCTCACCACCCTCGGTTCGATCTCGTCGGAAACCCTGCCGATGATGCTGGCGCCGTGGGTCCTTCTGCCCGTGGTCGTCGCCCTCTCCCATGTGAGTGACAAAGCGTCCCGGGACACGCGATGGCACTCACCTGCACGGTTGGCGGCCCAGTCGGCGCTCGCCGTCGCGTTGATGGGCGCGGTGAACGCCGTCGCGACCGTGGCCGCGTGCCTCGTCGCAGCTCTGTGGTGGATCTCGCACCGGCCCAACCGTCGGTGGTGGGTGTTCACCGCGTGGTGGTTCCCGTTCCTGGCACTGGCCACGTTGTGGTGGATCGTGCCGCTGCTGTTGCTCGGCAAGGTGAGCCCGCCGTTCCTCGACTACATCGAGTCGTCCGGGGTGACCACGCAGTGGACGTCCCTCGCCGAGATTCTCCGCGGCACCGACAGCTGGACGCCGTTCGTCTCCCCCGAGCGGATCGCCGGCGCGGTCCTCGTCACCCAGCCCGCCGCGGTCGCGGCGACCGGTCTGATCGCCGCCGCGGGTCTCGCCGGACTGTGCATGCGGTCGATGCCGGCCCGCGGTCGCCTCACCCTGATCCTGTTCGTCGGTGTCGCCGGACTCGCGGCCGGGTACATCGGCGAACTGGGCTCCCCGTTCGCCGAGCAGGTGCGACTGTTCCTCGACTCCACCGGGGCGCCCCTCCGGAACGTGCACAAACTCGAGCCGCTCGTCCGACTGCCCCTCGTGCTCGGGCTGGCGCACCTGCTGGCGAAGGTGCCGCTGCCCGGGTCCGTGCCGGTGGCCCGGTGGCGCAGCGCGTTCGCGCACCCCGAGCGCGAACCGATGGTCGCGGTGACGAGCCTGGTGCTGGTCGCCCTCACTCTGGCGACGTCGCTGGCGTGGACGGGCAAGCTCGCACCGCGGGGCACGTATTCCGAGGTCCCCGGCTACTGGCAGCAGGCCGCCTCGTGGCTGGAGGACAACGCCGGGGGCACGAGCCCCGACGGTTCCGATGCGGAGCGGGCTCTCGTGGTGCCCGGTGCACCGTTCGGCAGTCAACTCTGGGGTCTCACCCGCGACGAGCCGATGCAGGCGCTGGCGTCCACGCCGTGGGCGTCCCGCGACGCCGTCCCGCTCACCCCGCCCGGCACCATCCGCGCGATGGACTCGATCCAGCGGCTGATCACGGACGGCCGCCCCTCGGACGGCATGGCGCAGACCCTGCTCGGCCAGGGCATCCACTACCTCGTCCTCCGCAACGACCTCGACCCCGAGACGTCGCGGTCGACGCGCCCGCTGCTCGCGCACCAGGCCGTCACCGGCTCGCCCGGATTCACCCAGGTCGCGGAATTCGGTGAGGACATCGGCCCCGGCGACGTCGAAGGCCTGGTGATCGACAGCGACCTGCGGCCCCGATACCCGGCGATCGAGATCTTCGAGGTGTCGATGCCGGACGGTTCGCCGACGACGAGCGGGCCGTACACCGCGAACCTCGACGGCGTCCCCCGGGTGCAGGGCGGTCCGGAATCGCTGCAACGCCTGCGGGAGAACGGCGCCCTGCCCGGAGCCGGACCGGTACTACTGACCGCGGACGCGAAGCGCGCCGGACTGCCGGTCGACGACGTCACCGTCACGGACACGCCCCGGAACCGCGAAACCGACTACGGCCAGGTCGACAACCACAGTTCGGCACTGCGCACGCCGGACGACGCGCGCCGCACGTTCAATCTCGTTCCCGACTATCCGGTGGCGGATACCCCGCTGGTGGAGGGGCAGTGGGAGGGCGCGACGCTGAGTGTGTCGAGTGCCGCGTCCGACGCCACGCAACTCGGCGGCGCCTCCCCCGCCAGCAGCGCCGCCGCGACCGTCGACGGCGACCCGGCGACGGGCTGGTTCAGCAACGGCATCGAGCGGGCGCTGGGCCAGTGGCTCCAGATCGACTTCGACACCCCGCTCACCAGTTCGCTGCTGCACATCACGACCAGCCCGGCCGCGATCGGCGCCCCCGTCCGCTGGATGGAGGTATCGACCCCCAACGGCAGCACGGCCGTGAAGGTGGACGCCCCGGGCAAACCGATCGCCGTGTCCGTCCCCGGCGGCATCACCCCGTGGGTGCGGATCACCGCGACCCGCACCGAGAACGGTTCCGCGGGAACGCAGTTCGGCATCAGCGAGGTGTCGGTCGAGGACTTCTCCCAGCGTGACGCCCCGGTCACCGTGCCGATCCGGTACCGGACCGTGTTGCCTCTCACCCCCGACGGCGCGTCCGTCTCGGGTTGGGATCTCAGCCAGGAACTCCCCGGCCGCAACTCGTGCGCCGATTCCCCGGACCGCGTGCGGTGCAGCAACGCCGTCGTCCTGCCGCCCGAGGAGGTCGGCACGTTCGAGAGAACGTTGTCGGTGCCCGAACCCACCGCGGTCACACCGCAACTGATGCTGCGGGCGCGGCACGGGGCACCGCTGGAAGAGCTTCTCACCCAGCGGGATTCACCGTCCGCCCACGGCACCAGCAACATCACCGACCTTCGTGGGTCGGCGTTCGCCGCCACCGACAACGATCCGCGCACCAGCTGGTCGGCGAAACAGGACACCACCAGCGGCAAGGGCGCGAAACCGACTCTCACGATCGACCTTCCCGAACCGACGCTGGTCACCGGCCTGCAACTGACCCCCAGCCTGGGTGCCGTGCCCGCCGCCCCCGACCGGGTCGCCGTCGACCTCGGGAACGGACCGCAGGTGCGCGACGTGGACGAGGACGACGGGACCGTCACGGTCGAACCCCGGGTGACCGACCGGATCGTGCTCAGCCTCGTGTCCTGGAAGAGCACCCTCGATCAGAACGCGCTGGGTTTCGCGCAGCTGCAGCCGGCCGGACTCGCCGAGGTCGGGGTGCTGGGCGAGGACGGCGTCCTGCTGCCCGGTTCGGGTCCGGCCGACGATGCCGGCGCCCGCCCGGTGGCGGTTCCCTGCGAGGAGGGGCCGGTCGTGACGGTCGGCGGGCAGCCGGTTCGAACGAGCGTCACGGCAACTGTCGGGCAATTGCTCTCCGGTGACCCGGTTCCCGCGACCCTCTGTGACACGGCCGGCCCCGTTCCGCTGGGAGCCGGATCCCAGGACGTGACCGTCGACCCCGGGTCGGCGTTCTTCGTCGACAGTCTCCGCCTCGACGCCGGACCGCAGGCCCAGGCCGTTCCGACCGAGCAGGTGTCGACCACCGCGTGGACGGAGAACCATCGGGAACTCACGGTGCCGCGCTCGGACGCCGAGCGCGTCGTCGTCGTCCCCGAGAGCACCAACGTCGGCTGGGTGGCCACCGCACCGGACGGCAGCGAACTGACACCGATCGTCGTGGACGGCTGGCAGCAGGGGTGGATCCTGCCCGCGGGAACCGAGGGGACGGTGACCCTCGACTTCCCCACCGACCACTGGTACCGCCTCGGGATCTTCGGCGGTCTGCTGCTGCTGATTCCGCTGATCGCCGCCGCGCTGTGGCCGCGTCGCGCACGTCAGCGCGATTCCGGCCCGGCACCCCGGACCTGGGGCAGCGCGACGGTCGGGTGGCTGGGAATCCTCGCTGCCGCCACCGTGATCGGTGGTCCCGTCGGCGCGATGACGACGGTCGTGGTGACGCTGCTGGCCGTGACCCTCGTCCGGCTACGCGGAACCGCCACCACGGCGCGCGTGCTGGTGGGGGTCGCCGGAGCGTCGACGATGCTCGGCATGGCGATGCTCTCCACCGGCCCGTGGCGGGCGCCCGGCGGGTACGTGGGGCACTCGTTCCTCGTTCAGTTCCCGCTACTGCTGGCGCTCGTCGCCACCGGGCTGGCGGTGCTGCCGCTCGGACGGTCGGCGCTCCTGACGCGCGCCTCCCAGCGTTTGACGGCGCGGCGAGCCGGTTCCTCCACCAACGCGTAGCTGGCCGACGCGACCGCGACGCTCATCACGGTCGTCAGGAACAGGATGTAGACGAAGTGGCCGGTGAACGGAACGAGCCCGAACACCGGAAAGACGATCGACAGCACCGCGAGGTGCCAGATGAAGATGCCGTACGACCAGCGGCCCACGGCGAGAGCGAGCGGACTCGCGAGGTAGCGGTGGCTGGATGTGTCGGACAGCACCAGCGGGGCCATCAGCGCGAAGCTGATGACGGCGCCGAGCGCCATCTTGACGGCGTACTGCCACGGTTCGGGACGCACCAGCCCCTCCGGGCCGGCGAGGTCGGTCGCGGTGAGGGCGAATGCCACAGCGGCGACGAGAAACATCCGGACGCGATGATGTGCCCAGCGGTGCATTCGTCCGGGCGGACTCACCGCAAGTTCGGCCAGCAACATCCCCGCTCCGAACCAGGGCAGGTACCCCGGCAGCCAGTTGTCGTGATGGATGCCGCCCGGCGTCGACACCGGCACGAACGCCCACGTCAGGCTCACCGCGATCAGCGCGAGAATCGCCGGAACACGCAGCCGCGCAGCCGGACCCCGCAGCCCGACCAGCGCGAACGCCAGCAACGGAAGCACCAGGTAGAAGGCCACCTCCACCGACAGACTCCACATCTGGGTCAGACCGTCGGTGAGCGTGAGGGGCACGAACACCTGCACGAGTCCGAGATTCGCCCACCACGTGCGGTAACTCGCGTTCGCGGTGGGCAGGAACGTCAACACCACCGCCACGGCGACCCAGTACGCGGGCAGGATGCGCGTTGCCCGCGAGATCCAGTACCGGACGATTCCCTGGGCGGGGCCCATCCCTCGCGCCGCGCCGGCATGGCTGCGCCACAACAAGAATCCGGACAGCGCGAAGAAGACCGCCACCGCCAGATCGAATCGTCCCCAGATGCGGCCGAGGACGGGCACGTGCGTGGCACCGGTCTGGAACGCGACGTGCGTCACGAGCACACCCAGCGCCGCGAGACCGCGCATTCCCTCGAGTGCGGGAATGAAGCTGCGCGGGGTTGCGGTCGTGCGCGTGGTGGCCGAGGTGCTCATCACCAACAGTGTGCCTGGTCCCGGGGCTGTGACGGAAAACTCCGTCCGAGTCACTTCGATGGCGAACGGCCGATGCGTTTACTATCCGATGGGGCAAATGCGCGTTCGAGACTGTTAGTGTTTTGCCTCACGTGGTGTCGATGTGGGCTCCATGCGATCCGTGCAGCCGTGCTGCCGGTGGGGGAATCTCAATCGACAGAGTTGGGTTAGGAGAGAAAGCATGGCGGAGCGCTCAGGGCCGAGCCGGATACTTGCTTGCATTCTGGTGGGCCTCGGTGCCTTCCTCTTGGCCGTCGCAATCCTCATTCCGACCTATGGGATGAGCAAGTTGGCAAAGACGCCTTTGGATCTCGAGGCGACCACGATTGCCAAGGCAAACGGCAGTGTTCTCAACTCGCAGGCACTTCTCGCAGGCAAGGCCGAAGTCAACACGAATGTTCCGTTGGTGTCGCAGCGCTTCGTCACGTCCGAGGATCCTGCGGACGCCGACGTGGTCACCATCCAGAATGGTCAGACGCTCCGGCGCACCGACAAGCAGGGCGACACCGGATTGCTCACCGCGTTCGTGGACCGCGTCACCGTCGACCGCAAGACGGCTATGCCGACCAACGATCCGGTGGGCACGATCCAGACACAAGCGAACCAGCCAGCCGAGGAAGTTCCGCGTGACGGACTTCAGTACCGGTTCCCGTTCAACTCGGAGAAGAAGGCCTACCCGTTCTTCGACGTGACCGCACGCACCACTAACGACATCAACTTCGTCGAGGAGACGGAGATCAACGGTCTGAAGGTCTACCACTACAACCAGACCATCGAACCCGTCGATCTCTCGAAGGTCGCCAACCTCCCCACCAACAAGTTGACTCTTCCCGCCGACACCTGGGGTGTTCCCGGCGGCGCTCTGCCCGTCACCATGACGCGCTGGTACACCAACGTGCGCGACGTGTGGATCGAGCCCCAGACCGGTGTGGCCATCAAGGGTCAGGAGCAGGTTCACCAGTACTACGCCCGGAACAAGGACAAGCCTGAGGTCGACGTGTTGAAGGCAACCCTGCCGTTCGACGAAGAGACCATCGAGAGCCAGGCCGAACAGGCCCGGGACGGCATTGACCAGCTCAGCCTGATCGGCCGGACCATTCCGATCATCGCCGGCATCCTCGGTGTCATCGCCCTGATCGCAGGAATCGTCCTGGGTCTGCGCGGCGGCAAGGGCAGGCAGCCCGCGCACACCGCCGGCGACGACTATCCGCCGAGCGACGGTGGCCGCCACGTCGACCTGGACAAGTCGGAGGCTCCCACCGAGCAGCACGACTGGACCACGGACAAGACGGAAGAGATTCCCGTGCAAGATCCGCGCCGGTACGACGAGCGATAGAGCAGTACAGCCGGACGCCACGTAGTCCGGTCGCGAAGGGGACCTCGGTAGTGCACCGAGGTCCCCTTCGTCGTTCCCGGGGGCGGCTGTGCGGTGTCGCCCGATGTCACAGGCGGCTCGTCGGGTTGAACGGATGTCACATCGGGCGCGGGGCATCGCGCCGCGCGCTGCGCACGGCGAGAACGCCGGCGACCAGTGCCGTGCTCGACGCGACCGTCACGGCGACGGCGATGAACTGCCCGATCGTGGACGCGAGGGTCAGCATGCCGGTCATCTCGATGGCAAGACCGATCCAGGCGATCACGGCGAGGTGCGTCCGCTCCCCCGCGATGGCGGACAGCAAGGCGCCCTGCAGGACGGCCAGGCAGGCACCGTGGAGCGCGAACAGCCACAGCAGCGACTGGACGGGCTGGTACGCGTCGCCGACGAGGAGCGGGACGAGGGGGGCGGCCACCGCGACGCCCGCGACGAGTACCGCACCGAGTCCGACGAGGACGGCGAGCGCCGACCGGATCGCCTGCGCGGAGTGCGCGGGATTCGCCATCCGCGGGTAGAGCACCACCCCGACGGCCTGCGGCAGCCAGAATGCGGCCTTGGTCGCGACGGCGCCCAGTGCGTACAGGCCGGCGTCGTCGTTGCTGAGCACGATCCGGGCGATCACGAGGTCCATCGACGACAACGCGATCAGCGCCAACTGCACCTGCGACGCCTTCAGCACGGCCGCGACGCCGATCCGGGTGCTCGACTCCCCGGTGATCCCCGAATCGGCGAACAGTCGCGCGCACAGCGCTACCAGTCCGGTGCCCACCGCACTGGCGGCGAGCGCGAGCCCCGGCCCGGCGCCGACGGCCAGCACCACGACCGCCGGAACGACCTTCGCGACACCCGCTGCCGCGAGGACGACGCTGAGCGGACCGAACCGCGCCGAGCCCTGCAGCAGTCCCTGCTCGGTGGCGAGCAGGACGAGGACGGGCGCCGTGACGAGCGCCGAGAACGTGGCGAGCATGCCGGTGTCGAGCGCCCACGACACGAGGGGGGCGAGCAGCATCGCCGCGACCGCGACGATCACCGCGCAGCGGTATCCCAGCAGCCGCACCGCGTGGGCTCCCTTACCCCGGACCACCTCGCGGGCGACGACGGTCTGCAGTGCGAGAGCGGGGACGGCGAGGACGAGCTGGGCCGCCAGCAGACTCGCGAACTCCCCGTAGCCCGCCGGTCCGAGCCAGCGGCTCGCCGGCAGATGCAGCAGGTAGGACGCGATGTTCGCGATCATCGAGCCCGCCGTCACCATCGTCACCCCGGCGACCGCCGAGCTGGTGAGGGTCTGGCGTGGCATGCGCCCCATGATGCACTACGTGCCGTGCGAGCCGGGTCGATGCACCACGTATCGTGACGGCCCATGACCGCCCGGCGCCGAGCACCGTTCGTCGTGCCGGGTTACAGCCTCCTTCTGGCGTTGCTGATCCTCGGGCCGCTGCTCGGGCCGGGCTATCTGCTGTTGCGGGACGCGGTCAGCACTCCCCGCTCGTATCTGACGGATTCGGCGCTCGGTCTCACGGATGCCGCCGCGCGGGCCGTGCCGCAGGACGCTCTGCTTGCGACGCTGAGCGTCGTCGTCGACGGCGGCCTGGTGGTGAAGGCCATCCTGTTGCTCGCGCTGTGGGCGGCCGGCTGGGGCGCGGCCCGGATGGTCCGCACCGTGCTGCCGACGGCGGGGCTCGGACCGCGGCTCGTGGCCGCGACGGTGACGGTGTGGAATCCGTACGTCGCCGAGCGACTGCTGCAGGGGCACTGGAGCCTGCTGACGGGGTACGCGGCGCTGCCGTGGGCGGTGTGCGCAGCGGTCGCGATTCGACGGGGTCACGGCCGGGGGTGGTTCGCCCTCGCGGCCTGCCTCGCGGCGGCCGGGCTGACCCCCACCGGGGTGTTGCTCGCCGCGGTGACGGCGGTGGCCGTCCTCGCACTGCCCGGCGGACGATCGGCCGCGTGGCTCCGGGTAACCGGCGCGCTGGGCCTGTTCGTCGCCGCGAGCGCGCCGTGGCTGGTGGCCACGGCCCTGGCCGGAGGCGGCGGGGACGGCTCCGATCCCGCCGGGGTCGCGGCGTTCGCGGCGCGCGCCGAACCGGGGCTGGCGACGCTCGGCAGTCTCGCCGGCCTCGGCGGCGTGTGGAACGAGACCGCCGTCCCGGATACCCGGACCACACTGTTCGCCCTCGTCGGAACGGTCCTGCTGCTCGGCGTCGTGCTGTGCGGACTCCCGGCGCTGTGGCGGCGGCGACGGCATCCCGTGGTGGCCGCACTGACCGCACTCGCACTGGTGGCGGTGCTGCTGCCCGCACTCGGCGCGACCGCGTGGGGACTCGACGTCGGCCGTTGGATGGTGCAGAACGTCCCCGGCGCGGGGTTGCTCCGGGACGCGCAGAAATGGGTGGCGCTCGCGGCGCCGCTGTATGCGCTCGCCGCCGCGGCCGCGGTGCTGCGACGCCCCGGCACGTGGTCCGTCTCGGCCGTCCTGGTCGTGCTGCTCGCCCTCCCCGACCTCGCGTGGGGCGTCGGGGGCGCGCTGCGCCCGGTCCACTATCCGCCGTCGTGGCAGCAGGTAGCCGCCGAGGTGGAGGGCGACGCGCACAGCGGAGACGTCGCCGTGCTGCCCACCGGCATGTTCCGCAAGTTCTCCTACAGCGGTGCCGCTCCCGTTCTGGACCCCGCCCCGAGAATGCTGCCGGAGGACGTCCTGCAGACGGGCGAGCTGGTGGTGGCCGGGGGCACGGTGGAGGGCGAGGGGTCCCGGGCGCAACAGGTGGAACGGGTGCTGCTCACCGGCGGTTCGGCCGCCGATCTGGCGTCGCTGGGCGTCCGGTGGGTCCTGGTCGAGCGCGACACGCCCGGACCGCGCGGCGAATCTGCGACCACCCTGGCCGGTCTGGAACGACAGTTCTCGGACGAGCATCTGGAGCTGTACCGCGTCGGCGGCGACGTAGCGCGGCACGAGGCGTCCGACCGGGCGCGCGCGACGGTGGTCGCGGCCCACGTGCTGTGGGCGCTGCTGCTGGCCGGCGGTCTACTCGGCGCGGGCGTGCTCGAGGCCCGGACGCGCCAGCGCCGGCGACACCAGCCCTGACGTCCGCAGGCCCGCGGCCGTGCCCGCCAGCACCTCGTGGACGCCGTTCCCGGTGTGCTTCCAGGAGAACTCACCCGCGCGGACCCGCGCCTTCTCACCGAGCACCATGCGTGTCTCGGGGTCGAGCAGGAGGGTGTTGACGGCCGCGGTCAGTTCGCCGACGTCGGCCGTCGCCGCTTCCGCGCTGCCGACCAGGACACCGGTCACGCCGTCGACGATCGAATCCGTCAGCCCCTTGGAGCTGCGGTAGCCGACGGTCGGGACCCCGTGCTGGGCGGCCTCGATGACGGCCAGACCCCAGCCCTCCTTGCGGGACGGCATGACGTGCACCCAGGACTGCGACAGCAACTGGTGCTTGCGGGTTTCGTCGACGTGCCCGTGGAACGTGACGGCGTCGCCGATGCCCAGTTCGTGTGCGTGGTCGCGGAGATTCTGCTCCCACCAGCCGCCACCGATGACGTCGAGGTGCACGTCGGCGATCGTGGGGCGCAGCGCCGCGATCGCTTCGAGGGCGTCCTCGATCTGCTTGTGCGGCACCAGCCGGGACAGGACGCACACGCTGGGATGCGCGGTCCGGGTGTCGGCGCCGCCGACGTCCACGCCGAGAGGGATGTCGTCGGCGCCGTTGCGCACCACCGCGATCCGTTCGCGCTCGACGCCGAGTTCGACGAGTTCGTCGGCGGACGGCAGCGACACGGTGAGGTACTGGTCGTCCCGATGGGTGCGCGGCGACAACCGGGATTCCACCCACCAGCCGATCTTGCCCATCAATCGGCCCGCCACGGGCCACTGCTCGCGGTGGCAGTGATGCACGAGCAGCGTCACGGGTGCACCGGCGACGACGCGGGAGAAGAACGGGATGCCGTTCTGGGTGTCGATGACGGCGTCGGGCCGGATCCCTCGTAGCGGTCCGAACCCGAGCCGGCCCGCGGCGATCGCGGCGAGGGCGCGGGGGTAGACGCTGTACCGTCCGCCCGCCCGGCTGATCTCGATGCCGTCGACGGTCTCCTTCTTGGCGGCGCCGCGGTAACCGGCGGTGCGGAGGGTGACCTTGATTCCCCGCGCCGCGAGCTGGGCGCCGACCTCCTCGAGGTACCGCTCACTGCCGCCACCCTGAGGGTGACCGGTGTCGCGCCAGCAGAGCAGCAGAACCTCTCGCACGTTCATATACTCCTGTGGTCGGTGCGGTACATGTGGTCTCGGGGCGGGACGTTCCGCGCTGTAGTCCCCGAACACCCTATCGGTCGCGTTCCACCGGATGTTGCAGCCACCGCGAACGGATTGCGGCCCCGGCGGCGGCACTCGCTAAGGTTCAGTCTCGTGACGACGCCTCCCGTGACCCGGCGATTCGGTCGACGGGCAACCCTGAAGCGGTCGTTCGGCCTGCTCAGCGACTTCCGGCACGAACAGACCGCACCCGACCTGTTCTACGGCGCCCTCGCCCGCGACTCCGTCGAACTGATCGGCGACCTGTACGGCGGTCTCACCGAATCGGACCTCACCGGGACGACGGTCCTGGACGTCGGCGGCGGCCCCGGTTACTTCGCGGACGTGTTCCAGCAGGCCGGCGCCCGGTACGTCCCGGTGGAGCCGGATCCGTCGGAGATGCATGCCGCGGGTCTCGCCGTGGGCGGCGCGGTCCGCGGGTCGGGGTTGGCGCTGCCGTTCCGGACGTCGTCGGTGGACATCTGCTTCTCCTCCAATGTCGCCGAGCACGTCAGCGAACCGTGGGCAATGGCGGACGAGATGGTCCGGGTGACGAAACCCGGCGGCCTGATCGTGCTGTCCTACACGTTGTGGTGGGGCCCGTTCGGCGGCCACGAGACCGGGCCGTGGCATGCACTGGGCGGTGAGTACGCCGCCCGCCGCTACCTGCGCAAGAACGGCCGCGAACCCAAGAACCGGTACGGCGTCTCCCTGTTCAAAGTGGGTGCGGCCGACGGGCTTCGGTGGGCCCGCCGCGCCCCGGACGCGGACTTCCTCGCGGCGTTCCCCCGCTACCACCCGCGCTGGGCGTGGTGGATGGTGCGAATCCCCGGACTGCGGGAGTTCCTGGTGAGCAACCTCGTTCTCGTGATGCGGAAGCACTGACCGTGGTCGCGCTGGCTGTCGACATCGGCGGCACCAAGATGGCCGCCGGCATCGTCGACGCGGACGGCACCGTGCCGCATCCGGCCACCACCCCGACGCCGGCGACCGGCGTCGCCGACGCGTGCGCCGCCCTGCTGCGGGAGGTCGCGGGAGCGGCAACGATCACGTCGGTCGGTATCGCGTGCGCGGGACCGGTCGACACGGTCGCCGGCACCGCGTCACCCATCAACATCGACGAGTGGTCGGGCGGCTTCGGCCTGGTCGGCTTGGTGCAGGAACTTTTTCCCGGCGTCCCCGCGAGGCTGGCGATGGACGGCGCCGCCGCCGCTCTCGGTGAGCATCACCACGGTGCCGGGCGCGGTGTCCCCGACCTGCTGAGCCTGGTCGTATCCACCGGCATCGGCGGCGGAGTGGTCCTCGGCGGCCGCATCGCCACCGGCCGAACCGGCAACGCGGGACACATCGGTCACCTGGTGGTCCCCGGCGGAACCGAGCCGTGCACGTGCGGCGGGACCGGGTGCCTGGAGACGGTGGCGAGCGGACCGTCGTCCGTGCGCTGGGCCCGCTCCCGGGGATGGCGCGGGACGACGGGCGTCGAATTGGCGAGGGCCGCCGCGGACGGGGACGACGTCGCCGTGGCCGCCCTCGACCGCGCCGGGACCGCACTCGGGCAGGCCATCGCGTCCGCCGCAGCCCTCCTCGACGTCGATCTCGCGGTGATCGGTGGCGGATTCGCGCAGGCGGGACCGCCGCTGTGGGACCCGATGCGCAGGGCCGCCGCCCGCCACGCCCGGTTGTCCTTCGTCGCGAATCTGCGGGTGGTCCCGGCGGAACTCGGCGCCTCCGGAACCCTCGTCGGGGCGGGAGTGCTGGCCGTCGACGAGGGCTGACGCAGCGGGATCTCCTCACCTGTTCCGAAATTCTGTAACGTGTTCTAGTGTTCAGGGTCACACCACGTTCAGGAGAGGAGGTGACCGTGAGCACGAGCACCGCCCGATCCGCCGACGACTCCGATCACTCGTCCGAAGTCGCCCGGCCCACTGACTCCCGTCGCGATCCGGAAGTACTGCGAGACGCGCTGCAACGTTGGCTCGCCGCCCAATTGCCCGCCGACGCCGCACCCGAGGTCACGCACGTCCACCTCCCCGACGCCAACGGCATGTCGAGCGAGACCATCCTGTTCGACGCCACCTGGTCCGGCGAGGTTCACCCACTGGTCGCGCGGGTCGCGCCGGCCGACACGACGATGCCTGTCTTCCCGGAGTACGACCTCGACGGGCAGTTCCAGGTGATGGCGCAGGTCCGGGAGCACTCCGCCGTCCCGGTCCCGGTCGTCTACTGGTCCGAATCCGATCCCGGTCCGCTGGGCGCCCCGTTCTTCGTCATGGCCCGCGTCTCCGGGCAGGTCCCGCCGGACGTGATGCCCTACAACTTCGGGTCGTGGGTGACGGAGGCGACCGAGGAGCAGCGCGCGCTGTTGCAGCACAGTGCGGTGAATGTGCTTGCGCTGCTGCATGACATCGACCGGCCGTGGGAGCGGTTCGCGTTCCTGCAACTGCCCGGCTCGGGTCCCACCGTCACCGAGGCGCTCGCCGCGCACATCCGGCAGCAACGCGACTACTACGAGTGGACGACGCTGTCCGGTCCCCGGTCCCCGCTGATCGAACGCGGCTTCGCGTGGATGGAGGAGAACCTCCCGGACGACCCCTCCCCCGCCGTCTTCTGCTGGGGCGACGCCCGCATCGGCAACATGATGTTCGAGGACTTCCGGCCCGTGGCCGTACTCGACTGGGAGATGGCCGCACTCGGACCCCGCGAACTCGACCTGGGCTGGATGACGTACCTGCACCGGTTCTTCGAGGACATCGCCGCGGCCGCCGGACTGGACGGGATGCCCGACTTCCTGCGACTCGACGACCTCGCCGCGCTGTACGAGGAATTGACGGGTCACACGCCCCGCGATCTCGAGTACTACACCGCCTACGCGGCACTGCGGCAGGCCACCATCATGCTGCGGATCCAGGAGCGCGCCATCCACTTCGGACAGGCCGTCGCTCCGGAGGATCCGGACGACATGATCATGCACCGCGCGTCGCTGGAGGCGATGCTCGACGGCACGTACTGGGAGAAGATCCGATGACCGCCGACTACGCGGGAAATCCGCTGTCCCCGATGGACGACTACCCCATCCATCAGGTGGCCGAACCCATCCGGCGCGTCGCCACGTCCGACCGCAACTTCTACGACCGCTACTACTTCAACTGCTACCCCTCGGCCGAGTCCGACCTCTTCCTCATCATCGGTCTCGGCCAGTACCCCAACCTCGGCGTGACGGACGCCTTCGCGGTGCTCCGCCGCGGCGACGACCACATCGTCGTCCGCGGGTCCGCGGCCCTGGGACACGACCGCTCCGACAGCACCGTCGGACCGTTCCGCGTCGAGGTCCTCGAGGGTCTGCAACGCTTGCGCGTCGTGCTCGAGCCCGGCGACTACGACCTCTCCTTCGACCTCACCTTCGACGGCGCGATCCCCGCGACGCTGGAGCCCCGCCACTTCCGCAGGCAACTCGAGCGCGTCACCTTCGATACGAGCCGATTCGTCCAGACCGGCACCTGGGCAGGCGAACTCACGATCGACGGGCAGAGCCGCCCCGTCACCCCCGACACCTGGCGCGGCAACCGCGACCGGTCGTGGGGGGTGCGCCCCGTCGGCGAGTCCGAGCCGCCCGGACGGCGCGCGGTCGACGGGATCCAGAACTTCTTCTGGATCTACTCGGTGATGCAGTTCGAGGACTACTCCGTCTCCGTCGTCCTGCAGGAGGACGAACTCGGCAGGCGCATCGTCGAGGAAGCCGTCCGCATCTGGCCGGACGCCGACCGCGAACCCGAATGGCTGGGCCGACCCGAACACGAGCTGAAGTTCGAACCGGGGACACGGGACGTCACGTCGGCGTCGCTGAGTTTCCACCGCCCGACCGGCGAGGTCGTCACCGTCACCTGCGACCTGCTGGTTCCCAATTACATCGGTATCGGCACGGGGTACGGCCTCGAAGCCGATTGGCGTCACGGCATGTGGCAGGGCGAACTCATGGTGCAGGGACTGCGCAAACGAGCGTCCGAGATCGAACCGGGACTCCGGATGTTCTGCCCCGTCGACAATCTCACCCGCTTCCGGCTAGAGGACGGCGGCGAGACCGTCGTCGGGACCGGGCTGTTCGAGGTCGCGGCGATCGGCCCACACGCACGGTACGGATTCGACAGTTTCACCGACACCGCCTCCTGACCGGGGGAACGACACGAGGAATGGACTCATGACCGACTACGACAAGCTCTACATCGGCGGCAAGTGGGTGGCCCCGGCCACCGATCAGGTGCTCGAAGTGTTCTCCCCGGCAACCGAGGAACGCGTCGGCAGCTGTCCCGTCGCGTCGCCGGCCGACATCGACGACGCCGTCGCCACTGCCCGGCGGGCATTCGACGAAGGTCCGTGGCCGCAGACCACTCCCGCCGAGCGCGGGGAGATCCTCGCGAAGGCGGCGAAACTCATCGAGGAACGCGGCGACACCCTCAACGCACTGATCTCGTCCGAGATGGGCCAGCCACCCGCGATGGTCGGGATGATGCAGCAGACGCCGTCGCTCGCGACCCTGAACTTCTATGCCGGCCTCGCGAACGAGTTCGAGTGGGAGCAGACCCGCACCGGCGTGTTCGGACAGACGAAGGTGCTGCGGGAGCCGGTCGGCGTGGTGGCCGCGGTCCTCGCCTGGAACGTGCCACTGTTCCTCGCCGTCAACAAGCTGTCCCCGGCGCTGCTCGCCGGCTGCACCGTCCTGCTCAAGCCCGCACCCGAATCTCCGCTCTCCACACACCTTCTCGCCGAAATCTTCGCCGAGGCGGGTGTCCCCGAGGGTGTCATCTCCGTCCTGCCCGGTGGCGCCGAGACCGGCGAATACCTGGTGTCGCATCCCGGGATCGACAAGATCACGTTCACCGGCAGCAGTCCCGTCGGCCGCAAGATCGGCGCCATCGCCGCACAGAACCTCAAGCGCTGCTCCCTCGAGCTGGGCGGCAAGTCGGCGGCCATCATCCTCGAGGACGCCGACCTCGCATCCACGATGCCGATGCTGGTGATGTCCGGGCTCATGAACACCGGGCAGGCATGCGTCGCGCAGACCCGGATCCTCGCCCCGCGTTCCCGCTACGACGAGGTTCTGGACGCCCTCGTGGCGGGTGCCGGATTCATGACTGTCGGCGATCCCTCCGATCCGGCCGCGCAACTCGGTCCGCTGATCTCCGAGAAGCAGCGCGACCGCGTCGAGGGCTACATCGCCAAGGGCAAGGAACAGGGCGCCCGCGTGGTACTCGGCGGCGGCCGTCCGGAAGGCCTCGACAAGGGCTGGTACGTGGAGCCGACCATCTTCGCGGACGTCGACAACTCGATGACGATCGCCCGCGAGGAGATCTTCGGACCCGTCCTGTCCGTGATTCCCTACGACTCCGAGGACGAGGCGATCAAGATCGCCAACGACTCCGACTACGGACTCGCCGGCTCGGTGTACACCACCGACATCGATCACGGTCTCGCCGTAGCGAAGCAGATCCGCACCGGCACCTACGCCATCAACTGGTACGCGTTCGACCCCGGCTCACCGTTCGGCGGCTACAAGGCCTCCGGCATCGGTCGCGAGAACGGACCGGAGGGGCTCGAAGCGTTCTGTGAGACCAAGTCCGTCCTCATGCCGCCCGGTTACAGCGGATAGGCGCTCCGCGCCCGTGCGCCTTTCTGGTTGCTGCAGCTACCAGAAAGGCGCACAGGCGTTAGCGTGATCGGGTGACCGCATCGACTCCGGACACCACCCACGACGCCGATGGTGAGAGTGCACTCACCGTCGTCCTCGCGTTCGGCGCGAACATTCTGATCGCACTGGCCAAGACCGTCGCCGCGGTGGTCACCGGCTCGGCGTCGATGGTGGCGGAGGCCGCCCACTCGTGGGCCGACTCGGGCAACGAGATCCTGCTCCTGATCGCCAATTCGCGGGCCAAGCGCACGCCGGACCGCATCCATCCGCTCGGGTACGGGCGCGAGGCCTACGTGTGGTCGATGTTCGCGGCGTTCGGGTTGTTCGCGCTGGGCGCGGGGGTGTCCGTCACGCACGGCATCCAGGAGCTCGTGCACGCCGAGCCAGCAACGAACTTCGCCGTCGCATACGTCGTGCTCGGTGTCTCGTTCGTGCTCGAGTCCATCTCCTTCCAGCAGGCGTACCGACAGTTGCGCGCCGAGGCCATCGCCATCGACCGCGACGTCCTGGCCCACGCACTCCGCACGTCCGACCCGACCACCCGGGCCGTGTTCGCGGAGGACGCCGCGGCGCTCATCGGTTTGGTCATCGCGTTCGTGGGCGTTCTGCTGCACCAGATCACGGGATCGGCGATCCCCGACGCAATTGGCTCCATCCTGGTCGGGATCCTGCTCGGCGTCATCGCGCTGATTCTGATCGACCGCAACCGGCGATTCCTGATCGGCGAGGAGGCATCCCCCGCCCTGCGCCAGGCCGGCATCGAGGCGCTCGAGGCGCTGCCCGAGGTCGACCGGGTGACGTTTCTGCGCATGGAGTACCTGGGACCACGACAGGCGTACCTGGTGGCGAGCGTCGACCTGGTCGGTGACTACGCGGAGTCCCGTGTCGCCCATACCCTCCGTGACCTCGAGGCCCGGCTCGAACGGAACTCGCACGTCGTCCGCGCGATACTCACCCTGTCGACAGAGGACGAGCCGACGATCACCCTGTGAGATCGCCGGCTCGCCGCCGTTTCTGCGGTCTAGCTGCCGAACTGGACCCCGCCCAGCGGGCCGCCGACGAGGACGATCTGCGGCATCGTGGTCTGGGGGTTGGCGACGGTGCTCAGCGACAGGCATTCGCCGATGACCGCGTACGCGCCGTCCGGAAGCTCCGGTGTGGTGAACGTCTTGACCGCGTTGCCTGCGGCGTTCGCGACGACGCGCTCGATCGGGTTGGTGGCCCACGCGACGAATCCCGGTTCGAGGACGACGGTGGGATCGGCGAGGACGGCGGGCAGCTTGGTGGCGTCGAATGCCACTGCACCGCAGGACTGGGCGTCCAGCAGATTCAGGACGTTGGGGTTAGTGACGGTGATGTCGAGGGTGTTTCCGTCGACCGCGGTCACCACGGTGGGAGGCTGGACTTCCGTCGCTGCGGATGCGGTCGCCGGCATGGTGACGGCTACGGTGGCGGCGGCCGCGGCAGCGAGTGCGGCACCTCCGGCGAGTCGTTTCATGCCCCTACTGGTCCCTGTCTGCATCTGCAATCCTTTCGTCGGGTGCGAGCTTCGAGAATCGAGGCTTTACAAACCGAATGGTATGCGTTTACTGCAGAATCCTCCCCTGAAACGACGAATGTCACAGTGGTTCAGTCGGACTGAACCACTGTGACATTCGGTCACCGGGGGGACTAGCTCAGGCGCTGCTTCAGGGCCTCGAACTCATCACGGATGCCGGAGGGAACCTTCTCGCCGAGGAACTCGAACCATTCCTCGATGAGCGGCAGCTCCTGCTTCCACTCGTCGACGTCGACCTTCAGCGCCTCGTCGACGTCGGCGGCGTCGACGTCCAGGCCGCCGAGCTCCAGATCGGCTGCGGTCGGAACGAAACCGATCGGGGTGGACTCGGCGCCGGCCTTGTGCTCGATACGGTCGACGATCCACTTCAGCACGCGGGAGTTCTCGCCGAAACCGGGCCACAGGAAGCGGCCGTCGTCGCCCCGACGGAACCAGTTGACGTAGAAGATCTTCGGCAGCTTCTCGGAATCCGCGTGCTTGCCGAGGTTGATCCAGTGGTTCAGGTAGTCGCCGGCGTTGTAGCCGATGAACGGGATCATGGCCATCGGGTCGCGGCGGACGGTGCCCACGGCACCCTCGGCGGCAGCGGTCTGCTCGGACGACAGCGTCGCACCGAGGAACGTGCCGTGCTGCCAGTCGAAGGACTCGCTGACCAGCGGAACCGTGGTCTTACGGCGTCCACCGAACAGGATCGCGGAGATCGGCACACCCTGCGGGTCGTCCCACTCCGGCGCGAGGATCGGGCACTGCGACATCGGGGTGCAGTAGCGCGAGTTGGGGTGCGCGGCCTTCTCGCCCGACTCGGGCGTCCACTCGTTGCCCTTCCAGTCGGTGAGGTGCTGCGGGTCGCCCTCGAGCCCCTCCCACCAGACGTCGCCGTCGTCGGTCTGCGCGACGTTCGTGTACAGCGAGTTGCCGGCCTCGAGCGTCTTCATCGCATTCGGGTTCGACCCGTAGTTGGTGCCCGGCGCGACGCCGAAGAAGCCGTACTCCGGGTTGACGGCGTACAGGCGGCCGTCCTCACCGAAGCGCATCCACGCGATGTCGTCGCCGAGGGTCTCGGCGCGCCATCCGGGGATGGTCGGCTGGATCATCGCGAGGTTGGTCTTGCCGCAGGCACTCGGGAACGCGGCCGCGATGTAGTACGGCTTGTCCTCCGGGGAGATCAGCTTGAGGATCAGCATGTGCTCGGCCAGCCAGCCCTCGTCGTGGGCCATCGCCGACGCGATGCGCAGCGAGTAGCACTTCTTACCGAGCAGAGCGTTTCCGCCGTAGCCGGAACCGTAGCTCCAGATCTCGCGATCCTCGGGGAAGTGGGTGATGTACTTGGTGTCGTTGCACGGCCACGGGACGTCGGCCTGACCCTCTTCGAGAGGTGCGCCGACCGAGTGCAGCGCCTTCACGAACGGCTTGTCGGTGCCGAGCTTCTCCATCGCGGCGGAACCCATGCGCGTCATGATGCGCATGGACACGACGACGTACTCGGAGTCGGTGATCTCGACACCCAGCTTCGGGTCGTCCGCACCGAGGGGACCCATGCAGAACGGCACCACGTACATGGTGCGTCCGCGCATGCTGCCGCGGTAGAGGTCGGTCATGAGCGACCGCATCTCGGTCGGGTCCATCCAGTTGTTGGTGGGCCCGGCGTCGATCTCTTCACGCGAGCAGATGTAGGTGCGGGACTCGACGCGTGCGACGTCCGACGGGTCGGAGTTGCCGACGAACGAATTCGGCTTCTTCTCGTCGTTGAGTCGCGTGAACGTACCGGCCTCGACGAGCTGCTCGGTCAGTCGATCCCATTCTGCGTCCGAGCCGTCGGCGAAGACGACGCGATCGGGCTGAGTGAGTTCGGCAACCTCTCGAACCCAGGCGAGCAGCTCACTGTGCTCCGTGGGGGGCGTGCCGTCAGTTCCGTTCAGACCGGGAATGGTCGCTGAGGTCATCAAACTCTCCTGGGGTGAGCCGGAACCGGACCATCTGCCGTCCGCTGAGAGAACCTCGCAGCGAGTGCCAGACGGTCCGATTTCCCCTCTCGGCGGGGTCCAGCCAGGCCGTCCATGCCACATGGAAGACGCGGGCGCCGGGTGTCCTATCCCTAGAGGTTAACGCCGCGAGTCCCATCTCGGGGAATCGGGTGCGGTTGGAATGGTCACAGAAACGATTCAGTAGAGCTACCAGGGGCCTTTCCCGCGTCTGCAGTGCGGATTTCGGAGGTGTTCAGCCGTTACCGAGAGTCCCACCATCGGTCTGCTGCCAGTGCACGACGCCGTCGCCGTCGCGGCGAAACTCCCAAGACGCGTACTCGCCGTCCTCGTGGATCATCGTCAGATGGTCTGCGTCGCCGTCCGAGTCGAGGTCGGAGGCGATGACGACGGCGTCGCCCGCGTCGAAGGTCTGGGTGTCGAGGACGCCGTCTCCGTCGATGTCGTGGGTCGGATCGGTGAGCGCGACCGCCCCGGAATCGTGACCGAAAGTGTTCGGATCGACGTCCGGCACGTCCGGGACCAGAAAACTCTCAGTCGTCGCCACCGCGGTCTCCCTTCACATTTCGGACCAGTTTCCCGCACAAATCAAGACATATCAAGATAATTCAACACGATCCCACACGAAAGCGGGCGAACACCGGTCAGGTACCTATGTATTCAGACGTTCGATGCGGCGATTCGGTTCCCCCGACTGCCTGCGGACCTCCTGCAGCCCCCGGTCGACGGCCCCGAGGTCACGTTCACAGGACGACAGCTGCCCGTTGCGCCTCGCGGCGAGGCGACGCAGTTCACCCTCGATCTGCGCGACCCGCTCGTCGACGTCCCGGGCGCAGACCCGGCTGTCGGCGATGATCGCCTCACTCGCCTGAGCCTCGGCCGCGAGCAACCGAGCGAGGACGAACTGCTCCCACTGGGACCGCACGTGCACCAGCGCCTCGGTGGCCCACTGCCGCACGTGGGCACGCTCGGCGACGTGCCCGCGCGCCCGGGTCAGCCACCACGCCGCGACGGCTCCCAGCGCGAGGGTGAGCGGGATGGTCGCGATGTCCAGCGCGGGCACCATCGACAGCGGCGAGACCACCAGCCTGCCCAGACCGAGCCCGGCGGACGCACCGATCAGGATCGTCATCCGGTCTTCGAGTCCGCGGTGTCGCGGCTCGGGCCCGTCCGGCGCAACCGGCTCCGGCAGCGGAACGGCGGTGTCGGCCGCGGACACGGTGACGCCGACCCGCGACCGCAGGTCGTCGAGGCGCGCGGCGACCGCGGCATCGACCGCACCACTTCGCTCGCGCACCATTTCGGCCAGCCGGTCGGGGTAGCCCTCGAGCGTCCCGCGGCCGGCACGGTCGATCTCGGCGCGCGCGGTCGTTCCGGCCGCGCGAAACTGTGCGGCCACCTCGTGCATCAACTCGACCTTCGCGAGCTGGACCTGACCGCGGAGCTGCGCGACCCGTTCGGTGCGCCTGCCGTCCCGCAGCGTCATCGCGCGAACCCGCTCGGCGCGCAGTTCCGCGCCGGGCTCGGTCTCCCGCACGGACCGGGCAGTGGCCGCGATCATGCGCCGGGTCTGCTCGAGCACGGCCTCGGTGACGGAACGCGGGTCGGGGGCCTGGGCGCGGACGGCACGCAGGAGTGCCGCGAGCAGCGCCTCGGCCCCGGAGCCCCCCGCCGCCACCGGGTGGATCTCTGCGTCGGCGAACCGCGCCGCATGCCGGGCGAGGAGGGCCCGGTTGCGTTCGCTCACCCCTGCCCAGTTCCGGTGGACATCGGTCTTGGAGAGCGCGAAGACCACCGGACAGGCCGGTCGCGCGACGACGTCCAGAACGGACAGCTCCTCCCGTCCGAGTGGTGCCGCGGCGTCGAGCACCATCAGGACCACGCGGGCGTCGATCGGGTCCTCCACGAATGTGAGCGCGGACGCGTCGAGAGCGCGGAGCCCGCCCACGAGCGTGGTCTTCCCGGAGCGCCGCGGCCCCGCCACGAACACACCGCGCTGCGAGGCTTCACCGGACTTCAAGCGGGCGACGCCGTCGGGGTTCCATCGCGTCACCACGTCGACGGTCTCGGCGGGCAGATCCGACAGCTGTTGCGTCGTCACGTTCCGGGGCTGCCGCTCAGCTGCTGCCAGACCCGAACGTAGTGACGCCGGACGTCGACGACCGCCCGGCGCCGGCGGGCCGTCGGTTGCCGGGCGAGTTGCGCCCGCCACCAGTCCGCGCACCGGGCGGCGTCCGCGGCGCTGGACGGCGACCCTGGCGCCTCCGCGACGCAATCGGCGAGATGAAGCCTGGCCGCGGCGGCCGCGAGCGCGACAGCATGGTCGCCGGCGAGATACCGCTCCAGCACGTCGCGGGATGCCGGGCTGCGCGCCGCCTGCGACCGCAGTGTGTTCAGCAGGGTCTC
This sequence comes from Rhodococcus sp. A14, assembly GCF_011603105.1. Classification (NCBI taxonomy): domain Bacteria; kingdom Bacillati; phylum Actinomycetota; class Actinomycetes; order Mycobacteriales; family Nocardiaceae; genus Rhodococcus; species Rhodococcus sp. A14. The sequence goes on from NZ_JAAOQS010000082.1 coordinate 32,893, forward strand.
GGCGCGGCGTGCCCGGGATCGTGTGACCCGATCGGCGACGGCGGCCGACACCGCGTCGATCCCGGACTCCGGTGCCGGCCCTTCGATCGCGAGCGTTCCGATGAGGGGCAGAGCCGGGAGGCCGCCTTCCTCCGAGCACTCGGCGGCACGCGCGGTCGCCGTCGCCCAGGCGTCGGCTGCCGCGCGCGACGCGCCCAACGTGTCCGACTTGTTGAGGACGAACAGAGCCTGCGCCGGATCCAGCGTCCGCGCGGCGTCCCGGTCGGCGTCGCGCACCGACTCGACGAGGACGTAGACCACGACGTCGCCATCCAGCGTGGGGTCGGGCGCGCCGGGCACGTCGACGGCGTCCGCTTCCTCCACGACGGCGTCGGCGATCCCGTTCGCGGTCAGCGCCGAGGCCACGGTCGACCTGCCCACACCCGCTCGACCCGCGGTCTGGACCCGGATCGGCGCCCGAAACGCGGCCACGGCGCCGCGCACACGGTCGCCGGCAACCCCGTCCAGTGCCGCCACTCGTTCGGCGAGATCCGCCAGTTCCCCGCCCCCGGCATCTGCAGTGCCCATGACGCAGTCACCCCCCTTCGTCCCGCGCCGATTCTGTCAGACTCGCCCCGAATCGGCGTGGGCAACCGTGCAGGCTGGGCACCGGATTATCGAAAAAGTCTCAAGGTGAACTTCAGACCCGTATGCCGGAAACGCCCCTCATGCGTGACAATGGTCCGGTGAACCACGCTGATCAGGATGCACCCGCCGTCCCCGAGGAGGGGCAGACGAAGGACTCGAAGGGGTCTCGTCTCCACCCGAGGGTGACCAGTTTCCGCTCGCGCAGGGGCGCTCTGACCGCTGCGCAGCAGGAGTCATGGGACCGGCAATGGCCCGAGATCGGCGCGGACGTCTCGGACAATCGCCTGGATGCGCCGTCGTGGTTCGGCCGCGACGCCCCTCTGATCCTCGAGATCGGCTCGGGCACCGGTACCGCCACCGCGGCGATGGCGAAGGCCGAACCCCACGTGAACCTCATCGCCGTCGAGGTCTACCGGCCCGGCCTCGCACAGTTGCTTCAACAGATCGAACGGGACGAGATCCCGAACATCCGGGTCCTGCGCGGCGACGCCATGGATGTCCTGGAGAACATGATCGAGCCGGAATCGCTCACCGGAGTCCGTGTCTTCTTCCCGGACCCGTGGCCGAAGGCCCGCCATCACAAGCGGCGCCTGCTGCAGTCCCCCACTTTCGCCCTGATCGCGAGCCGGCTGAAGGCCGGCGGTGTGTTGCATGTCGCAACAGATCACGCCGAGTACGCCGAGGCCATCGCCGAGGCAGGCAACGCGGAACCCCTCCTGACCTCCCTCGACTGGGAATCGCCGATGACGCACGAGCGTCCGGTGACGAAGTTCGAGGACAAGGCCCACCAGGTCGGCAGTGCGATCACCGAGTTGATTTGGGGGAAGATCAGGTCATGAGCGTCAGCGAGCAGTACTCCGACATAGCCGGCGCGGTCCCGGCAGGCACCGCCGTGTCGTCAGGATCTCCCGTGGCAGGTGCACGTGACGGACGCCACCAGAAGCGGGTCCTCCTCGTCTGGGACGCCCCGAACCTCGACATGGGCCTCGGCGCCATCCTCGGCGGCCGGCCCACGGCTGCCTACCGGCCACGATTCGACGCGCTCGGCCGCTGGCTGCTCTCCCGGACCGCGGAACTGTCCGCGTCCGGCACCGACACACTCGAACCCGAGGCGACGGTCTTCACCAACATCGCGGCTGGCAGCGCCGATGTCGTGAGACCGTGGGTCGAAGCCTTGCGTAATGTGGGCTTCGCGGTGTTCGCCAAGCCGAAGATCGATGAGGACAGCGACGTCGATTCCGACATGCTCGACCACATCGCGCTTCGTCACGGCGAGGGGCTGGCCGGTGTCATGGTCGCCTCCGCCGACGGTCAAGCGTTTCGCGAACCGTTGGAGGACATCGCCGCGACCGGCATTCCGGTCCAGATACTCGGGTTCCGCGAGCACGCCAGCTGGGCGGTCGCGTCCGACCTTCTGGACTTCGTCGATCTCGAGGACATCCCCGGCGTGTTCCGGGAGCCACTCCCTCGGGTCAGCCTCGACACACTGCCCGACGAGGGTGCCTGGTTGCAGCCGTTCCGACCGCTTTCCGCCCTGCTCGTCGGGCGGAAGAGTGCTGCCGAGTAGGAGTTGATCAGTGTTCGCGAGCTGGGGAAGCGTCGTCTACCGGGCCCGATTCACCGTCATCGGCATCATGGTTGCCTTGTTGCTCGGTTCGGCCGCGTACGGCCTGGGCCTCGAGCAGCATCTCAGCCAGAGCGGCTGGGACGATCCGGGCTCGGAGTCGGTCGCCGCGGCCAAGCTGGCTGACGGCACCTTCGGTCGCGACACCAACAGCGACGTCGTGGCGCTCTATACGGCGCCCGAGGGCAAGACGATCGAAGACCCCGAGTTCCAGGCGAAGGTCGTCGAAAACCTCGAACGGCTGGCCGCGGAACACCCGGACAAGATCCTCAAGATCAACGGCGGTTACTTCAAGGTCGGCAGCGCACCGCAGCTGGCGTCCGCCGCGGACGCCGACAAGCAGCACGCGATCGAGAGCATCGCGATCGTCGGCGACAACGACACCGAGGTCACGGCCAATTTCCGCGACGTCAAGGACGAGTTCTACATCGACGGCGTCGACGTGCAACTCGCCGGACTCCAGCCCGTGTCGGGTGCGCTCAACGACACGATGGCCAAAGACATCAGGCGAATGGAGATCCTCGCGATCCCGGCCGTCGGCATTCTGCTGTTCTTCGTGTTCGGTGGTGTCGTCGCGGCGGCGCTGCCGCTGATCATCGGCGGCCTGACCGTGGTCGGGGCCAACGGCGTCGTCCGGTTGATCACCAACTTCACCGAGGTCAACTCGTTCGTCGCGCCCGTGGTCTCCCTCGTGGGGTTGGGTCTGGCCATCGACTACGGGTTGTTCATCGTCAGCCGGTTCCGAGAAGAGATGGCGGAGGGGTACGACACCCCCTCCGCCGTCCGCCGCACGGTGATGACCTCGGGCCGCACCGTGGTCTTCTCGGCGACGATGATCGTCGCCAGCCTCGGCGGTCTGCTGCTGTTCCCGCAGGGCTTCCTGAAGTCCGTCGCCTACGGCGCCATCGCGACTGTCGGCCTGGCGGCGCTGACGTCGATCACGATCCTGCCCGCGATCCTCGGCATCCTCGGCAAGCGCATCGACGCCCTCAGCCTCGACCGTTTCCGTCAGACCAAGAACACCGAGGAGATCGAGGCGAGCATCTGGGGCCGGCTCACCCGCTGGGTGATGCGTAACCCGCTCAAGGTCACCATCCCGATCGTCGTCGGTCTGCTCCTACTGATCGTGCCGCTGACGGGCATCAAGTTCGGTGGCATCAACGAGACCTACCTTCCCCCGGACAGCTCGACCCGCGCCGCGCAGGAACAGTTCGACGAGATCTTCCCGAATCTGCGCACCGAACCGGTCAAGCTCGTCGTGTCCGACGCCGACAACAAGGCGCTCGGCCAGATCATCAAGGAAGCCAGTGGCGCGCCGGGGCTGATCGAGCGATTCACCCCGGAGGGCGCGGCCAAGGACGGTGTGGTCGTCCTCAAGGCAGGCCTCGTCGACCGCAACGAGTCGAAGCCGACCATCGACTATCTGCGCGCCATGGACAGTCCGGACGGCGTGCAGGTACTGGTGGGCGGCACCCCGGCGATCGAGCAGGACAGTATCGCCGCGCTGCTCGACCACCTGCCCACGATGGTGATCTCCGTCCTCGTCCTGACGACGCTGCTGATGTTCCTGACGTTCGGCTCGCTGGTGCTGCCGATCAAGGCGGCGTTGATGAGCGCGCTGGGCCTCGGGTCCACGCTCGGCATCCTGACGTGGATCTTCATCGACGGTCACGGCTCGGAGTGGTTGAACTTCACCCCCGGCCCGATCATGTCGCCGGTGCTGGTGCTGATCATCGCGATCGTCTACGGCCTGTCCACCGACTACGAAGTGTTCCTGCTCTCGCGCATGGTCGAGGCGCGGGCGCAGGGGGCAAGTACGACGGAGTCGATCCGCATCGGCACGGCGCACACGGGCCGCATCATCACCGCGGCCGCGCTCATCCTCATCGTCGTCACGGGCGCGTTCGGGTTCTCGGAACTGGTGATGATGAAGTACATCTCCTACGGCATGATCGCCGCGCTGATCATCGACGCGACCCTCATCCGTATGTTCCTCGTGCCGGCCACGATGAAGCTCCTCGGCGACGACTGCTGGTGGGCGCCGGCGTGGATGAAGCGGATCCAGGAGAAGACGGGTCTCGGTGAGCCCATCCTCGACAACGAGCTGATGCCCACCGACGTCCCGGAGCTCACCCCGATCGGTGCCGTCCCGCCGCAGCGCAAGCTCGCGGCGCCGCCCGCACCCCGGAAACCGGAACCGCTCACCGAGCCGATCCCGTTGGTCACCGCACGGGCGCTGGCCGCGAAGATGTCCGAGGACGACGCGAAGGCGCGCCGGGCGCAGAACGAGGCTCGCCGGTCGGCGACCGGCCGTCCCGCTCGGGCACCGGAGGAGATCGAGGACACGCCGACCGCGGAACCGCAGACCACTGTGCTGCCGCAGCCTGCTCCGCCGCGTCCGGCCCCGACGCAGTCGCGTCCCACACCGCAGTCGCGGCCCGCACCGCAGTCGCGTCCTGCTCCGCGGCCCCGTCCGGCGGCCCCCGCCCCGGGTCCGGCCACCGAGTCGCGTCCGATCGAGAGTTGGCTCGCGGACCTCCGGTCCACGTCGGCCGCCGAACCGCGGCCGATCTCCTCACCCGCCGAACCGCGACCCAGTGCGTCGGCGCCGTCACTGCCGACCCGCTCGCCGCGCTCGGTGCCCGCACCGTACGAGCAGGAGACCCCCCAGTCGTCTCCTGCCCGCCCGGTGCCGCCGATTCCGTCGAGGCGCCGTGCCGCCGAGCCTTCGGAACCCGTGAACGGCAGCAGGCGCAGCAACGGCTCGCCCGCGAACGGAACCCCACCCAACGGCGCCCCGACCAACGGCTCGCGTCGCCGCAGCGTCGAGGAACCGCCCGTCGATCCGGACGACGCCTCGAGCGGCAGGCACCGCGCGGACGACGGCAACGCCGTCAGCGTCAGCGAGCTCATCGCTCGGCAGAACCGGCGCTGACGGAGCCGTTCGGCGTTCCCCGTCCGGCCTCCCGCTCCGCGAACTCACGCGCGTAGCGGGTGCCGGCGAGGAGTAACAGCAGACCGACCACGAGGAACGCGAGGACGCGGAACAGGCCGTCGAGGGTGGCCAGGTCGAACAGGAACAGTTTGGCCAGCGCTGCGGCGGTCAGTCCGAGCCCGACGCCGAGCGCGGTGTGCGCGTAGTCGCGGCGGGCGAGTCCGAACACCAGCGCCGCCGTCGCCGCCGCCATCCACGCGATGGTCGCAGCGCAGTGTCCGGCGATGAATCCTGCGGACGTCCCGGTGAGCGCCGTTCCCGCGGACACCGTCGCGGTGGTGACGGCGTACAGGATCACCAGCCCGGCGAGCACCCACCACGGCTGGGCGGTGTTGTCGCTCAGCAGCTTCAGCGTGTGCGCGTACCAGACGAACAGGAACACGGTTCCCGCCAGCACCAGCGAGGACAGCACCGTGGTCACCCCGAGCGAGTCGAGCGCGCTGTACTCGTCGACGAGGACGAACGGCGGCGCGGTGATCACGAAGGCGAACCCGCCGACGACGGTGAACACTGCGCCGACGGCATACGCGATCCGCGACTCCGCCTGCCCGCCGATGGTGAGGAACAGTGCCGCCACCCCGAGCAGGACGAGCGGCGCGAGGTCTTCGCTCGAACCGATGAGGCAGGCCTCGAGCAGAGCGAGGGTACCCACGCCCGCGAGCGCGATCCGTGCGTGTCCCGGCAACGACCGCGCCGACGCGAACGCGGCGAACATCGCGGCGGCCAATGCCAGCGCGATCAGCGTGGACCCGAGCCGGTCGAAGAGGTGGCCGATCACCAGCGTCGGGACGGCCGTCGTGACGATCATCGCGGTCGCAGTGACGTCACGGGAGTTGCTGCGCAACAGGATGATCGACGAGACGAGCCCGAACAGGGCGACCAGGGCGGCGGACGCGAGCAGCCAGAACCTCTCCGGTCGGTCGGACAGTCCGGAACTCGCGATCGCGATCAGCAGCGCGATCACCACCGGGCACGTCCGTGCGATCGCCAGGTACAGCCAGTCGCGACCGAGTTGCGAGGGGAAGCTGGCGACCTGGATGACGAACAGGAATCCGATGAGGGTGAGCGTGATGCCGTCGGTGAGGACGGGTGCGAGCACGGCGGCGCCGGTCACCACGAGCAGCGCGAGGGGTTGCGAACCCCACCTGACCGCCAGTGCGACACCGGCTCCCGCAATCCCGAGTGCCACGACCATGGCGAGCACCGGCAGCAACCAGTGATAGACGACCGCCACGGCCACGACGTCGAGGTAGGCGCCGGCAATACCCGTCGCCGCGAGCGCGATCCCGCCGACCCGGCCGCCGGGCCGTCCGAAGACGCGGGTACCGGTGTAAACGAGACCGGCCGAGAACAACCCGCCCGCCACGACGCGCAGTTCCGGACCGAAGAAGCCGGCCTGCGCCGCCAGCACGAGCAGCATCACGACACCGATCAGGGTGACGGCGACGCCGGCGACGGCCAGCACGCGGCTGATCACCCCGTCGCGCTGCCACCAGGGTTCGCGAGCCACCCGGGGAGGTGGCGGCGGAGCGGGACGGTACGGGACGGCCGGTGCGAGCGGCGGGGGCGGCTGGGCGACCGGGGGTCGGTACATCGGCTGCGACGCCGGCTGGGGTTGCGGCTGGGGTTGGGGTTGCGGCTGGGGCCGCGGGACGCTCGCGAGCTGCGCCTGCAGGACGGCGAGGTTCTCACCCACGTGACGCATCTGCTGCCCGAGCGCCGAGAAGTCACCGGAGAGCTGCGCGACCAGCCGGGGGTCGATCGAAGGAGTACCAGGTGTGGACATGGGTCAATCGTCCTGCGGCGACGGCACCCACACATGAGTAGGCCTACTCGAGAGACCTGCGTCGTGCTACCCGAACATTCGGCGAATCGAGGTGCCGAAAGGGTGTTTGGCCGTCACGTTCCCGAACCTCACCTTGCCTCGCACGACGACGTGCAGCGGGCCGATGGGCGGGCCGGTCCGCACCTTGTTGGTCGCGGAACCACCGACCGTTTCCACGCCGTTGAGGTCGACCGTCGCCTCTTCCGGCACGATCAGCGAGATCGTGCTCGCATAGTCGTCGATCGTCACGTGCACCACCTGCGTGGTCATGACGGCCCGCGTGAAGTCGAGCGTCACCGTCGACAGCCGGGTGTTCACCTCGAGGGCGGGGGGAACGTTCCACGAGCCGGTGCGGCTGACCGACGACATCCGGCCCCGGATGACCTCGCCCGGCGGTGGCGCGGGCGACCGGTGCGCGACCGGCGGAACCGGCGGCGCCGGTCGAGACACATACGGCTGGTCGGGGTACGGCGGCGGCGTGAAGTCGGAGATCAGCTGGATTCCCGGCAGATCCACAAGCACGACGTTCAGCTCTGCCCGCGTCTTCGCGGCGAGTGCCGTGTCCATCCGTTCGGTGAACTCACCGAGCGAGAGCATCCCCTGGCCCACCGCCCGCTGCAACAATTCGCCGACGTGTTCGCGCTCCGCATCCGATACGCGTAGGTCCCGTGCCTCCATACCGACCAGGCTAGCGCCCGTGAGTACTTGTTAACCGCCCGCGGTTAACAAGTACTCACGGCTACTCGAGGCCCTGCTCGATGGCGTACCTGGTCAGCTCGACGCGGTTGGCCAGCTGCAGCTTGCGGAGCGTGGCCTGGACGTGGTTCTCGACGGTGCGGTGACTCAGCGACAGCTTGGTCGCGATCTGCTTGGCGCTGAGCCCTTTCGCGACGAACCGCAGAACCTCGGTCTCCCGTTCCGTGAGTTGGGGGATGGCAGGACCCTGCTCGTCGGCGGGCGCACTCGACATCCGGCGGTACTCCCCCAGCACGAGTCCGGCAAGCCCCGGTGTGAACACCGCCTGTCCGGCCGCGGTGGCCCGCACCGCGTCCAGCAGCTCCTCCACGGACGCGCTCTTCACGAGGTACCCGGACGCACCGGCCTTGACGGCGTCGAGGACGTCGTCACGCTCGGACGAGGCCGACAGCACCAGCACCCGGCTGTCCGGCGACACCTGGAGGACGGCGGCGGTGGCCGCGGCGCCGTTTCCGTCGGGCAGTTGCATGTCCATGAGCACGACGCCGGGACGGGTCGCGGCGGCCCGACGTCCCGCCGCGGCGACGCCGTCGGCCGTGGCGACCACGGTGAACCCGGCGCCTTCGAGGTCGCGGGCCACCGCGTCCCGCCACATCGGGTGGTCGTCGACGACCATCACGGTGATCTGCTCGCCGGTCTCCGTCTCACCCATGCGTTTCGTCTCCCTTCGGCACGCGGATCTCCCATTCGGTGCCGTGACCGGGTTCGGTGTCGAGTTCGGCGGTGCCGCCGAGCGCGCCGACGCGGCCCAGAATGGATTTCGATACTCCCATGCGGCCTTCCGCCTCCGCTTCGGCCAGCCGTCCCGGGGCGATTCCGCTGCCGTCGTCGCGGACGCTGACGATCACCTCGTCGCCCAGATCCTCCAGCAGCACGTACGCCCGGGCGCCGGTCCCCGCGTGCAGTGCGACGTTGGACAGTGCCGTGTCGACGATCGCGACGAGTTCCGTCGCCCGGTCGCGCTCGATCGTCACCGGATCCGCCGGGGTCGACACGGACACCGTGGTGCTCGCCCGCGTGCCCAGCAACAGTCGCAGATCGATCAAGCTTCCACCCAGATCCGACGCCACACCCGCGCCCTGCTCGGAGATGAGCATGCGCAGCGCCACCTCCTGCTCGCCGGCGAGATCCGCGAGTTCGGCTGCGGGTCCCCCGATCTCGTTGCCGCGGCGGCGGACGAGCGCGAGCACCTGCAGGACGCCGTCGTGCACCTCACGGGCGAGTCGTTCCCGTTCCTCGGTGGCGGCGGCCAACCGCACCGCCTGCTCCAGTTGGGCCTGCGCACGCCTCGCGGTGGTGGTGGCGAGCCCGAGCGCCAGCCCCACCGACACCAGCACCGGCGCCGTCGCGTCCCGCCACAGGTCGAGGTTGACCTGGTCGCGCACCACCGCGCTCACCGTCGCCATCAGCACACCGGACGCCATCCCGAGCCACGGCCCGCCGAAGACGGCGGCGGAGATCACCGCGTTGGTGACCCACAGCGTCGTCGGCAGCGTCTGATGGTGGTTGTACCAATCATGATCGGCGACAAGGCGAGTCGACGCCATCAGCGCGATGACGATCAGCTGGTCGGCGATCACCACCTGGTAGCGCGGGACCTTCCCGTGGGACAGCAGGACGGCCGAGAGTCCCGACCACACCGCCATCAGGGCGACGAGGAACCAGCTCAGCCGCTGATGGGTGTAGTACTGCACCGACACGATCTGGTAGCTGATCGCGTACACCAGCGTGACGAGGCGGAACGCCTGCGCCGCCCGCCACAGCGGTGCGTCCGGCTGGGTGTCGAGCTCGGTCGCGGCCCGCGGCCGGTAGTGCAGGCGGGTGCGGTGCTCATTCCGGTCGGTCATGGGTCTGGGCGGTGTCGTCGAAG
>NZ_JAAOQS010000083.1:0-41094 GCF_011603105.1 Rhodococcus sp. A14
CACCCGACATTGCGGCCGAACCCGCTACCCACGCGGCCGGGCGCACCTCGATCGTCAAGGTCGCCTTCGCCAGCATGATCGGCACGGCCGTCGAATGGTATGACTTCTTCCTCTACGGCTCGGCCGCCGCGCTGGTCTTCGGGCCCCTGTTCTTCCCCGACAGCGAACCGGCCACCGCCACCCTGCTGGCGTTCGCCACGTTCGCGGTGGGCTTCTTCGCCCGCCCGCTCGGCGGGATCGTCTTCGGCCACTACGGTGACAAACTCGGTCGCAAGAAGATGCTGGTCGTCAGCCTGCTCATGATGGGCGCCGCGACCTTCGCCATCGGCCTGTTGCCGACCTTCGCGAGCATCGGTATGGCCGCACCGCTCCTGTTGATCGGCTGCCGACTGCTGCAGGGCTTCGCCGTCGGCGGCGAATGGGGCGGAGCGGTCCTGATGGCCGCCGAACACGGTGACAACGACCGCCGCGGATTCTGGACGTCGTGGACCCAGGCCGGCGTACCCCTCGGAAACCTCCTCTCGGCGGTGGTGCTGTGGGTGCTGGCATTGTTCCAGAGCGACGAAGCCTTCGATTCCTGGGGCTGGCGAATTCCCTTCCTGCTCAGCGCCGTACTGGTCCTGATCGGTCTCTGGATCCGGCTGAGCATCGAAGAATCCCCGGTCTTCGCCGCCAACAAGAAGGCCCTCGAGAACCACAAGGCCGAGCACGCACCGATCATCGAGGTCCTGCGCAAATACCCCCGCGAGGTGCTCATCGCGATGGGGCTGCGGTTGGTGGAGAACACCTCGTACTACATCTTCACGGTCGTGGTGATGACCTACATGGTCACCTACCTGGATATGCCCAAGAGCGCCGCCATCGCGGGTGTGCTGATCGCCTCCGTCGCGCAGTTCTTCCTCACCCCGATCATCGGCGCCCTGTCCGACCGGGTCGGTCGGCGACCGCTGTACTTCACCGGCGCACTCGGTGCCGGCATCTGGGGATTCGTCTTCTTCCCCCTCATCGACACCGGCAACCAAACCGTCATCGCGGCGGCGATCTTCATCGGCCTCATCTTCACCACCCTGATGTACGCGCCGCAGGCGGCGATGTTCTCCGAACTGTTCGGCACCAGCGTCCGCTACAGCGGCGCCTCCCTCGGCTACCAACTCGCCTCCGTCTTCGCCGGCGGCCTCGCCCCCGTCATCGCGGTCGCACTGCTCGGCACCGTCGAGGAAAAGAACACCATCGCCGTCAGCATCTACCTCGCCGTCCTCGCCGTGATCACCATCATCGCGGTGATCGCCGCCAAGGAAACCGCCCGCACCTCCCTCGAACACGACCGGGTCCTCGACGAGGCCACCCGCAACTGATGAGCCGCCGGGCCGGTGTGCGGCGCTCACCCCGCACACCGGCCCGGTCACCACCATTCGAAAGAGCCTCCCCCATGAACACACCCGCCCACACCACGGTTATGGACCTGTTCCGGCTGGACGGCAACGCCGCCCTCGTAACCGGTGCCTCCCGCGGCCTCGGCCGCGCACTCGCCATCGCACTCGCCGAGGCGGGAGCCGACATCCTCGCCGTCGACATCGGCGACCTCGACCAGGTCGCCAAGGAGGTGCGCGCCCGGGGCGTTCACTGCGCCACCCGCACCGCCGACCTCAGCAACCTGTCACCCGACACCGCGGCCGAGCTGATCTCCTGGGCCAAAGCCGAGTTACGGCCTCCGACGATCCTGGTCAACAACGCCGGCATCATCCGCCGCGGCCCCGCGACCGAAACCACGCCCTCGGACTGGTCGGCAGTGCTCGACCTCAATCTCACCACCCCGTTCCTGCTCAGCCAGGCCTTCGCACAGGCCGCCCTCGACGACAATGCCGCCGCGAGCATCATCAACATCGCCTCGATCAACTCCTTCCAAGGCGGAATGGAGGTCCCGTCCTACGCCGCCTCCAAGCACGGCATCCTCGGACTGACCCGAGCGCTCGCGAACGAGTGGGCACCCCAACGCATCCGCGTCAACGCAATCGCCCCCGGCTACATGGAAACCGAATTCACCGCCGCGCACCGCGAGGACCCCGCCCGGGCGGAGAACATGCTGCGCCGCATCCCCGCCGGCACCTGGGGCCGACCGGAAGATCTTGCAGGCGCAGCCGTCTTCCTCGCCTCGGCCGCATCCGCCTACGTCACCGGCACCGCCCTGTCCGTCGACGGTGGATGGCTGTCCCGATAACACCGCGACCACCACTCGGAGGAGCCGCCATGGCATCGACACCGCAGAACCGTACCGACGTCCCCGCCGCCGATGCCCGATCGTGGCTGCTCGTATCCGCAGCACACAGCAGGCACTTCACCGAAACACACACCGGAGCGGCCGACGCCGTCATCTACGACCTCGAGACGGTGTCGTCCCCTCCGCGAGACCCACGGCACGAGAAGCCCTCCACCTCTGGTTCTCTCGCGGCGGCACCGGCTGGGTCCGCGTCAACCCGCCGGCACCGAGGACTGGAGCCATGACCTCGACGCACTCGAGGCAACACCCGGGCTCTTGGGCGTGATGCTCGCCAAATGCGAGTCGGCAGAGCATGTCACCGAGACCGCCGCCCGATTGCCCGCCCGGACCCCCGTTATGGCACTCGTCGAATCGGCCCTCGGCATCGAACGCGCCTACGACATCGCCTCCGCACAGCCCACTTCCCGGCTCGCCTTCGGAAGCGGCGATTTCCGCCGCGACACCGGGGCAGCCGATCTCGCGCCTGCCCTGTCCTATGCCCGGGACGATCGGTGGTGGCGAGCCAGGCAGCGGGTCTGCCCGGCCCCATCGACGGTCCCACCCTCACCTCCGCCGACGACGCGCTCGCCGATGCCCTGACCGTGACGCGCACGATGGGCATGTCGGGCAAGCTGTGAATGCACCCGGGACAAGCCCCCGTCATCAACCGCGCCCTGAGCCCCACCGACACCGACATCGACTGGGCCCGCCAGATCATCGACCAACTCGGCGTCGACGGTGCGCGCATCGAAAATGGCAGTGACCTGACGAAACTCGGCCGAGCGCGGACGATCAGCCGCCTCGCCACCGTCTTCGCACCAGCACCAAATGGTCGACGTGGACGTTCTCGGCTTCGACATCGGCGCGGCGCAGCGCATCGACCTGGTGGTCGGGGTTCTGGTCTGCGCTGGAGACCCGTGCGTAGCCGCGATTACCGACACTCACTTACCGATGTACCGCCACGGGCGAGGGCACTCGGCAGCCGTTCGGGAAGTAGGCGTGCTGCGTGCGCGGCAGCCGGGGAGTTCCACGTCAAGCTGCTCGACCGACCGGTCTAGGAGGTGACCCGCGAGGTGTTGGTTTCGAGCTGTCGGCGGATCGCGTCGCCGAGGGTTTGGGTGGTGGCGGTGCCACCGATGTCGGGGGTGAGAGTGTCGCCGCCGACGGCGAGGACGTCCTCGACTGCGGTCATGATGGCGGCGGCAGCCTCGGTCTCGCCGAGGTGGTCGAGCATCATGCTCGCGCTCCAGATCTGCCCGATCGGGTTGGCGATGCCCTTGCCCGCAATGTCGGGGGCCGATCCGTGGACCGGTTCGAACAGGCTCGGGAACGTGCGCTCGGGGTTGATGTTTCCGCTGGGGGCCACGCCGATGGTGCCGGTGCAGGCCGGGCCGAGGTCGGAGAGGATGTCACCGAAGAGGTTGCTGGCGACGACGACGTCGAACCAGTCCGGGTGCAGAACGAAGTTCGCGGTGAGGATGTCGATGTGGTACTTGTCCACCGCGACATCGGCGAAGTTCTGGGCCATCGCTTCGACGCGCTGATCCCAGTACGGCATCGTGATGGAGATGCCGTTGCTCTTCGTCGCGGAGGTGAGGTGTTTCTTGGGCCGGGACTGGGCGAGATCGAAGGCGTACTTCAGGATTCGGTCCACACCGGTTCGCGTCATGACCGTTTCCTGGATGACGGTTTCGCGGTCGGTGCCCTCGAAGATCTTGCCGCCGATGCTCGAGTATTCGCCCTCGGTGTTCTCCCGCACCACGAAGAAGTCGACGTCACCGGGTTCGCGGCCCGCCAACGGACTGGTGATGCCGGGCAGGAGTTTGACCGGCCGCAGGCTCACGTATTGGTCGAAGTGGCGGCGGAACTGCAGCAGGCTTCCCCACAGGCTGATGTGGTCGGGGACCACCTCGGGCCAGCCGACGGCGCCGAAGAAGATGGCGTCGAACTGGTTGAGCTGGTCGAACCAGCCGTCGGGCAGCATCGTGCCGGTCTTGGTGTAGTAGTCGGCGCTGGCGTAGTCGTACTGCTCGTAGTCAAGTCGGAAGTCGAATGCCGACGCCGCGGCTTCGAGGACCCGTAGTCCCGCCGGGACGACCTCCGTCCCAATTCCGTCGCCGGGGATGACTGCGATCCGATGTGTTGCGCCCATGGTGTGGTGACTTCCCTTCGGGGTCCAGAAACTCTGGCGTGCAGCACTATCGGCGCTGCCGCTCAGGTGATGCGGGTGTTTGGTTATCGGGGCCGGTGAGGCCGCCCGGTCAGGCCGGCTCGCGTGAGGTCGCGCCCTCGCGTTCCTCGAGGGCGCGGATGGCGCTGGCGGTGAGGCTTTCGGTGATGTGCCGACGCATCAGCTCGCCGGTGCCGGCCGCATCGCCCGCGACGACCAGGTCGAACAGCTGGCGGTGTTCGTCGAGGTCGCGGATGCGGGGTTCGTCTCCGGGAGGGAGTTCGAGGCCGACGCGGCGGTACCGGTCGGACTTGTCCCAGACGTCGTCGAGTAACCGGATCAGCACGTCGTTGTGGGAGGCGACGTAGAGGGCACGGTGGAATTCGCGGTGGGCTTGTAGGCCCTCTTCGCCCCATTTACGGGTGACCGGCACCAGTCGGTTCAGGGCGGAGCGCATGAACAGGATGTCCTGATCGGTGCGCCGTGCGGCGGCCAGTTCGGCGGCGGTGGGGTCGAGGGAGAGGCGGACCTCGAAGAGCTGGCGGGCCTCCTGTGCGCTCATCTGTGCCACTCGCACGTCCCGGTGCGAGTCCATCTCCACGAGCCCTTCGCTGCTCAGACGGCGGATCGCCTCCCGCAGCGGGGTGATGCTCATCTTGAGGCTGTCGGCGAGTTCGTACTGCGCCAGGCGTGATCCCGGGGCGAGCTCGCCGCTCAAGATCAGCCGACGTAGCTCGCCGTACGCAACGTCGCCCTTGCTCGAATAGACGTTCATGACGTTCGTCGGCTGCATGTGCCCTCCCTCACCCAAATCCTCGGTCTGTGCTCCCGGCCACAAATTGGCCCTTGTGTCCGGCGCCACGATCAGTCTAACATCGCTCTTGCATCTTATAAGACTTACAACTTATAAGACCGATACGAGAGGGAACTCATGAAGATCATTTCCGTACACGAGGGCATCGTCCCGATCAGCTCGTCCATCCGGAACGCCTGGATCGACTTCAGCAAGATGGACTGCTCGATCGTGGCGATCGTCAGCGACGTCATGCGAGATGGCGAGCCGATCGTCGGCTACGGCTTCAACTCCAACGGCCGCTACAGCGCCGGAGAGATCCTGCGCCGCCGAGCAATTCCCCGGCTGCTCGACGCCGACCCCGAAGCGCTGCTCGACGAGGCCGGCGACCTGGACCCGACCCGGGCCTGGGACATCATGATGAAGAACGAGAAGCCGGGCGGTCACGGCGAGCGTTCGGTCGCGGTCGGTGTCATGGACATGGCCCTGTTCGACCTCGCGGCGAAGATCGCCGACAAGCCGCTCTACCGCTACCTCTCCGACAAGTACGGTGACGGCCGGCCCGACGACTCGGTCTTCGTCTACGCCGCCGGCGGCTACTACGCGCCCGGCAAGACCCTGAAAGACCTGCAGGACGAGATGCGCGGCTTCCTCGACATGGGCTACAACGTGGTCAAGATGAAGATCGGCGGCGCCGACCTCAAGGAGGATCTCCAGCGTATCGACGCCGTCCTCGAGGTCCTCGACGGCGACGGATCCCGCCTCGCGGTAGACGTCAACGGCCGCTTCGACCTGGCGACCGCCCTCGAATACGGCAAGGCCATCGAGCCCTACAACCTGTTCTGGTACGAAGAGGTCGGCGACCCGCTCGACTACCGCCTCAACGCCGTGCTGTCCGAGAACTACTCCGGCCGCATCGCCACCGGTGAGAACCTCTTCTCGCTGCAGGATGCCCGGAACCTGATCCGCTACGCCGGCATGCGCCCGGACCGTGACATCATCCAGGTCGACCCCGCCCTGAGCTACGGCCTCACCGAATACCTGCGGGTGCAGGAGATGCTCAAGGACCACGGATGGTCCTCGCGCCAGTGCATCCCGCACGGCGGACACCAATTCTCCCTGCACATCGCCGCCGCACTGAAGCTGGGCGGCAACGAGTCCTACCCGGGCGAATTCCAGCCGACCGGCGGCTTTGCCGACGGTGCCGTCGTCGAGAACAGCCGGGTCGGGCTCACCGAGATCCCCGGCATCGGGTTCGAGGGCAAGGCCGCCTTCTACAAGGTGCTCCGCGCACTGCACCACTGACCCCCAACCTCCATGGTTCCGGCTGACGCGGGGACCGCCACCTGGTCCGATGTGCGAAGGAGCACTCGCGATGACTACTACCACCATGTCCCCGAGCCACACCGAACCTGAACGCTCGCGGCTCAGCCGACTGATGCGCGAGTTGTGGTTCCAAGTGCTGCTCGGGGCGGTCCTCGGAATCACGGTCGGCGTCCTGCTCCCGGACGTCGGCGCCGCACTCAGCCCGTTGAACGACTGGTTCATCGGCATCGTCAAGATGATCGTCGTCCCGGTCGTGTTCTGCGTGGTCACACAGAGCATTGCGTCGATGGACAGCCTCCGGAAGGCCGGCCGGATCGGTGCCAAGGCGCTCGGCTACTTCATGGTCCTGTCGCTGCTGTCGATGCTCATCGGGCTGGTCGTGGCGAACGTCTTCAAACCGGGCGCGGGCATGAACATCAATCTCGCCGAGCTCGACACCGAGAGCATCCCCGGCGCCGGCCAGGCCCACGGCACGGTCGACTTCATCGACCGCATCATCCCGACCAACCTGTTCGGTGCCGTCACCGGCAACGAAATCCTTGCCGCACTGCTGGTCTCGATCGTGTTCGGCTGCGCCCTCAACGTCTCCGGCGAGAAGGCCGCACCGATCAACGACGGCATCTCCGCGCTGACCTCCGTGGTGTTCAAGATCGTCGGCTGGGTCATGCGTCTGGCCCCGATCGGCACCTTCGGCGCCTTGGCCTCGGTCGTCGCCAAGTACGGCGCCGAGAGCCTGCAGCAGCTCGGCTACCTGATCCTGCTGTTCACCGGCACCTGCATCGTGTACGTCATCGTGGTCCTGGGGGTCATCAGCCGCGCCTGCGGTGTGGGCCTGTTCTCGCTGATGCGGTACCTCAAGGCCGAACTCCTGGTCGCGCTGAGCACCTGCTCGAGCGAGGCGGTGCTGCCGCAACTGGTCCGCAAGCTCGAGGACCTCGGTGTCGGCAAGCCGGTCGTCGGCATCGTGATCCCGTCCGGGTTCTCGTTCAACCTCGACGGATCCGCGGTCTACCTGACGATGGCCTCACTGTTCCTCGCCCAGGCAGTCGGAATCGACCTGTCCTGGCAGCAGCAGCTGATCATGGTCGGCGTCATGATGCTGACCAGCAAGGGAACCGCCGGCATCGCGGGCGGAGCGTTCATCGTCCTCGCCAGCACGATCACCGCCGTCGGCCACGTCCCCCTCGCCGCACTCGCCCTGATCGTCGGTGTCGACCGCATCCTCAACGAGGGCCGGGTCTTCATCAACGTTCTCGGCAACGCGATGGCCACCATCGTGATCGGCAAGTGGGAGAACGACTTCGACGCCGAGAAGGCACGAGCAGTGCTCGGTGCCCGGCCCGGCAAGCACGAAGAAGCCGGAAAGTAACCAACAGTGCCGACATGACAGGGCGGGGTGGCCGCGGCGACGCGGCCACCTCACCCTGCCGCATTCGGCCGCAACACACACGAACTCGAGAGGAAATGACCTGTATGTCACGCGTTCTGGTGACCACCGACTACCTCGGTCCCGGTGACGACATCGACACCCTGCTGCGCCGGCACGGACACGAGGTGACCTACGCACCCGCCCGCGGTGCCCGCAACCGCGCGGAAGCGTTGGCGTTGTTCGACGGAATCGACGGAGCCGTCATCGCGAGCGAACCGATCACCGCGGACATGCTCGAGACCGCCACGTCACTGAAAGTCATCGCCCGCAGCGGCGTCGGCTACGATTCCGTCGATCTCGCGGCAGCCGCCCGCCACGGCGTCCGAGTGTGCAACACCCCCGGCGTCAACCACGACGCCGTCGCCGAAATGACGATCGCCCTGATCCTGACGACCGCCCGTAAACTTTCCGCCGTCCTCTGCGGAGTCCGGGACGGCCGCTGGCCCCGCGACGCCGGCCGCGAACTGCGCGGATCCACCCTCGGCATCATCGGCTACGGACCCAGCGGCCGGGCCGTGGCCCAACTCGGTCTGGCGTTCGGAATGTCGGTGGCCGTGCACACCGCACACCCCACCGGCGACCCGGGCATCGAATTCGTCGACCTCGACACCGTCACCGCCACCGCGGACTACCTGTCCCTGCACACCCGCGCCGCCGCCACGACCGAGCACCTGATCGACCGCAAGCGCCTGCAGGCGATGAAGAACACCGCGGTCCTGATCAACACCGCCCGCGGCAGCCTGGTCGACGAGGACGCCCTCGCCGACGCCCTCGAGGCCGGAGACATCGCCGGCGCCGCACTCGACGTCGTCGCCCGAGAACCTCTCCCCGCCGACAGCCGACTCCGCGGCCTCGACAACGTGCTCATCACCTCACACCTGGCCGGTCAGACCGTCGAGGCCCGCAACCGCGCCGGTCTCGCCGCCGCCCAGGCCGTGATCGACGTCCTCGCCGGCCGCGAACCCGCTCATCCGGTCGATAAGGAAACGGTATGACCATGACCGAGAAACTCTCGACACCTCCCCGCGCGGTAGACGCCGAAATCTCCCGTACCTGGCTGCTGGTCAACGCAACTCGGACAGACACCTTCGACGACGCCGACCAGTCCCGGGCCGACCAGATCGTGCTCGACATCGAAGACGCCGTCGACCCCACCGCGAAACCCGACGCCCGTGTCGACGTCACCCGATGGCTGGAAGAACGATCGGCGTGGGTCCGGATCAACGACCGCTCGACCCCCTTCTGGTCCGACGACGTCGACACCTTGAAGGGCCTTCCCGGCCTGGCCGGGGTGATGCTCGCCAAGACCGAGTCCGCCGAGCAAGTGACCGAAACCTTCGACCGCCTCGGCGGCGCGACCCCGGTGCTCGCACTGATCGAGTCCGCCCTGGGCATCGAGGAAGCCCCACAGATCGCACGTGCCCGAGGCGCCTTCCGCCTGGCCTTCGGCAGCGGCGACTACCGGCGCGACACCGGCACCGGAGCCGACGACCTCGCCATGGCCTATCCGCGCTCACGCCTGGTCATCGCCAGCAGACTCGGTAACCTCCCCGGCCCGATCGACGGACCCACCGTCAGCGACGACCACGCAGTCCTCCACGAGAAATCCACGCTGGCTACCACCCTCGGACTGACCGGCAAGCTGTGCCTGAAAACCGACCACCTGCCCGTCATCAACGCCGCCATCAGCCCCACCACCGACGACGCCACCTGGGCCCGGGACTTCCTCGCCGACTTCGAAGCCCGTGGCCGCATCATCCGCGACGGCAGCGACCTGCCCCGTCTGGGCCGCGCCCAGAAGATCGCCCGGCTGGCTACGGCATTCGGAGTTCTTTCGCCATGAACGCTGCCCACCCTGCAGTGCACAGCGTCTGTGCAGCCACTGCTGATCCTCACGATGCGAGGTAGCGCCACATGTCGTCGACTACCCTTTCGACCCACCTGTATGCACCGCGGACCGATTTATGGGACTGGCAACTTCGCGCCACCTGCAGACAGGTCGAAACCGACCTGTTCTTCCCCCAGGAAGGCGAAACCCATCACGATCGACGGGGCCGCGAGCGGGCAGCCAAACGGATCTGCCGCACCTGCCCGGTGCTCGCCCAATGCCGCACCCACGCCCTGAGCGTCGGCGAACCCTTCGGAATCTGGGGCGGCACCACCGAGGACCCCGACGGTTGACCATCTCCCACAGCCACCCACCACCGGGCAAACGACCGCCCCAATCCTGAACTGCAGTACACGGATCCACAATCGCCACGCGACCCCTCACGGCACCCACCCACCGAGAAAGTGAGAACATGCCCCTCTTCGTCGTCGAGTACACCTACTCCGCCGTCACCGCTGCAGGCCGCGATGAACACCGCACCGCACATCGAGCCTGGCTCGCCGACCTCGTCGAACAGAAGACCGTGATCGTCTCCGGCCCCTACGCCGACGACTCCGGCGCATTCATCGTCGTCGCCGCCGACACCGCCGAGACCGTCGAACAGCTCTTCGCCCAAGACCCCTTCGTGACCCACGGACTGGTTCCCACCCACAGGATCATCGAATGGACGCCGGTCCTCGGAACGCTCATCCACTAACCGGCTGGCGCAGCGATACCACCCGACGGTGGGCACCGCCCTCCGACCGGCTGGAGTCGCGACGGTGACGCCCGACCGGCAGCACCCGCAGGCCATGAATCCTCTGCACAGAGCGAGCACGACTGGTGCAGAGAATCCACCCGGCCGAGACCGACATTCTGCCTCTCGCCGGCATCTTCGACTTCTGGCGCAACTCCGATGTCCCCGACGAGGACCCGGACGCCGCAAGTGCACGCGCAGTAGCGACTGGGAGGGCCGCCCGATCTGCGCTGCCTGCAATCGGAAGTCCCGCAACGTCAATCATCTCGATCGCTTGGTTCGCCGAATCCTGGCGGTCAGCCCGGCGGCGAATGTCGACCGCATCCGCCAGATCCTCGAGCGTGCAGAGAAGGCGCCGTCTAGCGACATAGATCTCCGGTGAGGTACCGCTGCAGATTGGGAGCGATCATGTCGATGATCCGTTCGTGTGAGGCCGAGGCCAGTGGTTCGATGGCGAGCAGATAGCGCATCGAAGCGAGACCCATCAGTTGGGTGGCGACGAGATTCGCGCGCCAACGCGCTAATTCGGGGTCGGGCTCCATCGACTCCGCGATCGGTTGCAGCGCTCGTTTGAGTAGGAACTCCCGCAAGAGTGCGGCGCTGCGGTCATGTGCCATCGAACTTCGCAGTACAACCACTGCCGCTGTTCCCGCGGGGGAATCCCAGAGATCGAGTGCGGTCCGCAGCAGCCGCTCGGCGATCCGGTCGCGAGGTCCTTGGAGGACTGAGTCGACGTATTGTCGCGGGTCGAACGGGGCGTCCATCACCGCGAGGAAGAGCTTCTCCTTGGTGCCGAAATAGTAGTGAACCAACGCCGTGTCCACTCCGGCGGATGCGGCAACCGCGCGTACAGTCGCCGCATCGTATCCGGCTCTCGCGAACTCTTCTCTTGCAGCGCTGAGGATTTGATCTCTGGTATCGGATGTTCCTGGGCGTCGTCCGCTTCGTGCACCTGCCGCCATCAGGACTCGATTGCTGCCCGGCGGTCGATCAGTACCATCGTCTCCTCCAAGGTGGCGGGCACCTCTGTCACCGCCGCTCTTAGCCCGGCTGAGTCGAGCGCCCTGCGCACATCGGCGGTGCTGACACCCGCTACCCGTACGACCCGTCCGTCGAGTGTCACCGGCAGCTGCGCCCTCATCAGCGCTTCGAACGTCCGTGCCCACTCCGCCGTCTGCACGGCGACCGCCCGTTGCCCTCCGATGATGTCGGCGAGGGTTCCGCGCGCCACCGGGCGTCCGTGGGACATGAGCACCAGTCGGGTGCACTGCTGGGCCTCCTGCAAGTAGTGCGTGGTCACCAGTACCCCGCAGCCTGTGTCCGCCTGGTCGTGGATGGTGTCCCACAGCCGGGTACGGGCCAGCGGGTCTACGCCCGAGGTCGGCTCGTCCAGGATCACCAGTTCCGGTCGGTGCGACAGTGCGCAGTGGAACGCGAGCCGACGTTGCAACCCGAGCCCGATCTCCCGGACCGGACGCGCGGCAACCGCCTCGAGCGCCTCCGGTAAAGGTTGCTCGGACAGTCCGAATGCCTCGGCCACGAACTCGACGTTTTGCCGGACCGATAGTTCCTGGTAGAGCCCGAGACTCTGCGGCATGTAGCCGAGTCGGCGGAGGGTGTGCCGCGAGGGCGGTGCACCGAACACATCGATCGCTCCCCGATCGACCGCCTCGAGCCCGAGGATCATCCGGATCAGCGTGGTCTTGCCGGCCCCGTTCGCGCCGATCAAGCCGACGATCTCCCCCGAGCGAACATGCAGTGACATGTCTCGGACTGCTGTGAACGCGCCGAAGTTCCGCCACACACCACGCACGTCGATCGCCACTCGCTCAGACATGCTCGGAGTTCCGCTGCTCGTTGCGTGCCAACATCAGCGCGATCACTGCGTCCTCTAGATCGGTGTGCTCGTCGCAGCGTCCCCGACCTGACGGGCTCCACACACGAAACATGCTTCCTCGCCTCCAGGTTCGGTTCGCAGCTTCACCCAGCGGCCGATTCCGTTCCGTACTGATCGTGCCCGGAATCGAGGCGATCATCTCGTCCGGTGTTCCCAACCCGAGGATCTCGCCGCCGTCGAGAACCAGCACTCGGTGTGCACGCTCGGCCTCGTCCAGGTACGTCGTCGACATCAGCACCGCGGTGCCCGCTGCCGCTGCTTCCGCCACCATCCGCCACAACTCCACCCGACTGACCGGATCCACGCCGGTGCTCGGCTCGTCGAGTAGCAGCACCAGAGGACGATGCAGCATCGCCATGCAGAAGCCCAGTTTGTGGCGCATGCCGCCAGAGAGCTGGCCGCCGAGCCGGTCGCCGACGCCGCCCAGACCTGCCGGGCCGAGTAGCCGAGCTTTTCGGTCGCCCAGCAGGTCCGGACTCATTCTGTAGGCGCTGCCCACGAATTCGATGTTCTCGTCCACCGTCAGGTCCCGCCACACCCCGGCGGTGCTCGGCTGAAACCCGATCTCGTCCTTTGCAGGCATCGTGACGGTACCGCTGGCAATCGGGATCCGGCCGGCCAGTGCCCCGAGCAGGCTGGTCTTGCCCGCCCCGTCGCCCCCAACCACCGCGGTGATCTCCCCGCGCGGAATATCGACAGTCACCCTGTCGAGCACGACCCGACCGCCGAGTCGCACTGTCAGCGCAGCCGCACCCCAAGCACGGTCACGTGAGGCCACTGCGTACCACCGCCTTACCCCTCGGTGCAATCGACCGCTTCAGCCGGAACACCGCCGCCCCGAAGATCAACAGTGCCATCGCGGTCAACACAGCAATCGGGATCCACAAGGTGCTCATACCGGCCCCACGCAGCATCACCCCCTGCGAGATCTTCGTGAAGTACGTCAGTGGAAGCAGGTACCCGATCCAGCGGACGCCTGGGGCCATGGCGCTGAGAGGAAAGATCATGCCGGACAGCAGGACCTGAGGCAGCAGCACCATCATCGCTGCCTGGATCGCTTGGCCGGTGGTCTTGGAGATCGTGGAGATGAACACCCCCAGACCGAGTACCGCGAACAAGAAGATCGCCGCCCCGAGCGCGAAGATCAGTGCGTTGCCGTTGAACGGTACCGAGAAGATCCAGATGCCGAGCAGAGTCACCGCCACCATGTCCACTGCGGCCAGCAGAAAATAGGGTGCAATCTTCCCGGAGATCACCGCGGCTGGCGAAAAGGGCATCACGGCAAGCTGTTCCAGTGTGCCCGCCTCACGCTCTTTGACCAGACCGATGCTGGTAATGATGGTGCCGATGAAGGTGAGGATAAGTCCGATGATTGCTGGCACCATCACCCATGATGTTTTCAGGTCGGGGTTGTACAGGACCTCGGAATCGACGGTGGGACCCATTCGCGCGACGACAATCTTGGCCGCTTGTGCGGCGAAGAGATTGGACCCGTCGATATACACGGTCGGCTTCCCTGCCCCCGTGACGATCGCTAGGTCGGAAACGTCGTCGCGCAGTGCCGTGCGCGCCGTCGCGTCGGTACCCGCAGAATCGACGGTGTCGACGTGCAGAACCTGCGCCACCTGCGGGTCGGCCGCGAGGCGGTCCGCCACCGTGTTTGCGTTCGGTCCGACGATTGCCGTTTCGAGTGTCGTGATGGTGAAGTTCGCGGCGAATCCGAAGACGACTAGCAACAACAGCGGCAGCGCGACGAGCATGGCGAGGGTGCGTCGGTCTCGCCGTAGCTCACGAAATTCCTTGATGATCATTGCCCGCATGAGCACTCCCGAACCTGAGATACAGGCTTATCCATGAATTCATCGAATAATGAATTCAACGCTATGCCGCCTTGATGAGCACTGTCAATGGGCGCGGCGAAGCCAGGCGTCGCGGCTCCGTACTGGTGAAGATCACGGTCAGAGGGCCCGCGCCGCATCACCGGAGCGACCGTCGCCGTCGACAGCTCCGACCCCGCCCTCGCCCGCATTCGACTGCGCCACCTGTCCGGTGCTCCGATCTGTGCCGTGCGCTCCGCATCGTGCAGAACCATGTCGACTTCGACCCGTCGCTCTGGTCTGCGGCAAACCCCCCGGACTGCGTGAAGCTGAACCATCAGCCACCGATCAGCGTCCACTGCTCTGCGGGAATCTCCCGAGCGATCTCGGCGGCCTGCGGTCACGGCGGCCCTATCCACCGACCGGTGCCTCCACCGCCCACTCCGGCCGCGTCTCACCGGATGTCATCGAGCAACTCCCCTGGCACCCGCGCTTCGGCGCTTCGCTCCCGGGTGTCGAGCGAGTCCATCAAATCCACCGCAACAGTCGCCACCGGCAACGTCGTCGTCGTGAAAGACGGATCCGGCGTGGGCCCACACGGGACAGCCGGGTTTGTGGTCAGGTCAGGGAGTCGACGGGCAGGGCCGCCAGCCGCCACTCGAGCATGCCGTCGGTCAGCCGCGCTGCGCGGCGGCCGTGGTCGGTCAGCAGCCGGACCGCGTCGTGGGCGAGAACGCAGTAGGCGCCGCGGCAGTAGGCGACGATCTCCTGATCCGGCGGCAGGTCGGCCAGGTGATCGGCCAACTCGTCCAACGGAATCGACACCGCCCCGGGGATGTGCCCGGCCTGGTATTCCTCGCGGGGGCGCACGTCGAGCACCGTCACCTTCCCCGACCGGGCCCGCTCGAGCAGCTGGTCCTTGCTGACGTGTTCGGTGTCGGCCGGGCCGAGATACGCGGTGCGGGCGGCCTCGACATCGGGCAGGTGTTCGTTGGCGACCGTGCGGACCAGTGCGAACAGCTGCGCCACGTCCTCGCCGGCGAGCCGGTAGAACACCTTGGTGCCCTCGCGGCGGGTGGCGACCAGGTTGGCCTGCTTGAGGGTCTGCAGATGCGCGGACGCGGTGGTCAGTCCCAGCTCGCAGGCGCGGGCAAGGGCGTCGACGGTGCGTTCGCCCTGGGCGAGCAGATCCAGCAGTTCGAGCCGCTTGCCGCTGCTGAGCGCCTTGCCGACGCGGGCGAACTGGTCGAACAGTTCGGTCTTCGCGATCCGATCACCCATGGCATTCTCCAATCATCTTTGGAATAGTGTAGAACATGGATCGGGTGTTCCGCCCGGGACGCCCACGGAGCCGAGGCAGGGAGAAGGCCATGGCCGGGATCGATCTGGTGCCGCTCGTCGACGAGGGGCTCGGCAACTCCGCGTATCTGGTGGACCTGGGCGACGGGCGGGCGTTGGTGGTCGACGTCAGCCGAGACCTGCGGGCCGTGCACGCCGCGGCCGCGCGCCGCGGGTTGACCGTCGCGTTCGCCGCCGACACCCACCTGCACGCCGACTTCCTTTCCGGCGCCCACCAGCTCGGCGCCACCGGCGGGACGCGGGTGCTGGCCTCCGCCGCCGGGGACCGGGAGTATCCCCATACCGGGCTGCGCGACGGCGACGAGGTGGACCTGGGCGGGCTGCGGCTGCGGGCCCTGATGACGCCCGGGCACACCCACGAACACCTCTGTTACCTGCTCCTCGACGGCGAGAAGGAGGTCGGGGTGTTCACCGGCGGCTCGCTGCTGGTCGGCTCTGCCGCCCGTACCGACCTGATCTCTCCGGAGCGCACCGAGGCCCTCACCCGCGCCCAGTACGCCTCCCTGCGCCGTCTCGCCGCGCTACCCGGCGAGGTGGCGGTGTGGCCCACGCACGGGGCGGGCTCGTTCTGCTCGGCCCCGCCCGGCGCCGAACGCACCAGCACCATCGCCCGCGAACGCGCCACCAACCCGTTGCTCGCCGCCCGCGACGAGGACGCGTTCGTCGACCAACTGCTGGGATCGCTGGGCAGCTATCCGCCGTACTTCCGCCGGCTCGGGGAGGTCAACCGACTCGGTCCTCCACTCCTCGACCAGGATCCGGTGCTGCCGGCGCTGACCGTCGACACCGTCCGCGCCCAGTTGGCCGGGGGCGCCGCCCTGATCGATGTGCGCGCGCTGGCCCGGTTCGCCGCCGAACACATCCCCGGTGCGGTGTCGATCCCGCTGCGGCCGGTCTTCGCCAGCTGGCTGGGCTGGCTCGCCCCGGCCGACCGGCCCCTGATCATCGTCCGCGACCAAGACCAGGACGTGGACGAGATCGTCTGGCAAGCAATGAAAATCGGGTACGACAATCTGATCGGTGAACTCGACGGCGGCCTCGCCGCCTGGACCGCCGCCGAACTCGCGGTGGCCGCCACGGCGCTGACCGGCCCCGACGGGGTCGGCAATGTCCGGGTCCTCGACATCCGTCAACGCCCCGAATACCTGGCCGGGCACTTGCCCGGCGCCATCCACATCGAACTCGGCGCCCTCCCGGGCCGGGTCGACGACCTGCCCCGCGAGCCCACCGTGGTGATGTGCGGGCACGGCGAACGCGCGATGGGCGCCGCCAGCCTGCTCGAACGCGCCGGCCACCGACAGCTGACGGTGCTCGAGGGCGGTCCCGACGACTGGGCCCACGCGACCGGGCGCACCCTCGAGACCGGCGCATGAGCAGAGACCGTCGCAGGAGCACCACCTCGCCCCGGCCGATCCGACTCGGCCTGGGCCCCAACCTCGCCCAGTTCAGCCTGCTCGTCGCGGTCAACGCCCTCGTCGGTGGCATGGTCGGCCAGCAGCAGACCGTGCTGCCGCTGCTCGCCTCAGGCGAATTCGGGCTGACCGGCTACACCTTCATCTTCACCTACGTAGCCGCGTTCGGAATCACCAAGGCCGCCGCCAACTACTTCGCCGGAACCTGGTCCGATCGCTTCGGCCGCAAGCCGGTGCTGCTGGTGGGCTGGCTGTTCGCCATCCCCGTCCCGCTGATGCTCATCGCCGCCCCCAACTGGTGGTGGGTCGTGGCCGCCAACGTGCTCCTCGGCATCAACCAGGGCCTGACCTGGTCGACCACCGTGGTGATGAAGATCGACCTGGTCGGCCCCGCCCGCCGCGGCCTGGCGATGGGACTGAACGAGGCCGCCGGCTACGGCGCCGTGGCCGTCAGCTCGCTGATGGCCGGCTACCTCGCCGACCAGTACGGGCTACGACCGGCCCCGTTCCTGCTCGGACTCGCCTACACCGCGCTGGCCCTGCTGCTGTCCGGGGTATTCATCCACGAAACCCGCGACCACGCGCGCCTGGAAGCCACCCAGCACACCCCGCGTGCGGACGGAATGCACGATCACCTGCACGCGGATCTGACCAACCGGCAAATCGCTGCGGCAACCAGTTTCACCGAACCCGCCCTGTCCTCGGCGAGCCAGGCCGGGCTGGTCAACAACCTCAACTTCGGGCTCTCCTGGGGCCTGTTCCCCCTGCTGTTCGCCACCGCCGACCTGGGCGCCGGGCAGATCGGTGTGCTCTTCGCCCTCTATCCCGGCGTATGGGGCGCCGGACAATTGGTCACCGGCGCCCTTTCGGACCGGATCGGCCGCAAGCACCTGATCACCGCCGGCATGACCCTGCAAGCCGCAGCCCTGGCGCTGATCGCCGCCTCCCACGGCTTCACCGGGTGGGCGGCCGGCACGGTGCTGCTCGGGGCCGGCACCGCCATGGTCTACCCCACCCTGCTCGCCGTGATCGGCGACGTCGCACACCCGGCCTGGCGCGGCCGCGCCGTCGGGATCTACCGGGTCTGGCGCGACAGCGGCTATGCCGTCGGCGCGATCCTCGGCGGCATCGTCGCCGACCTGATGGGACTGCACGCCGCGGTGTGGGGTGCCGCCGCCGTCAGTGCCGCTTCGGCCCTGGCCGTCGCGGTCCGCATGTACGAAACCCACCCCCGACCCGTCAACACGAGCCCGCAGCGTGCGCCGAGGGGTTGATCGCATCCCGGGGGAATGCGCTGCGGCGGCAGCCCATACAAGGACCGGCGCCTGGCCGGCTCCCGAGTGCAGTCGGCATGAGCAGCAGGGTCGCGAGCGCACGGCTCGTCTGCACCGCAGGGATCGAATGCACCAGGTGAGCATCATGACCGCCCGTCCGTGTGGCGAGGACGTACGCCGCCTACGTGTGGGTCAAGATCGCGGACCAGATCCTCGAATCGATTGTAGGAAGTCCGGCGGGTTCGGGAAGTGCCGCGTTCATCATCCGGGGGCACCCGATTCACCGCCGTCTCGTCCGTCGAGGATGAGGTGGGCGCCACGGGAATGTCCTAGCACCTGTCCCGGTTGATCTATATATACCCATGGGGGTATTTTGGGAGATGTTGACCGAGGTGACGATGATGAAGCTGACCGACGACTTGCCGCGTACGTGTCTTCCGGACGATCGGGGTGGCGGCGCCCCGCAGTTGGTCGTGACCCGGGGCCCTGGGCCGGCGAAGGGTGCATCCCTTGCCGTCGACCGCGACGTCACCGTGCTTGGCAGCCATCCCAGGTCGGAGATCGTGCTCGGCCACGGAACGGTCTCGCGTCGGCATGCCGAAATCCGCCGGGACGATGCAACGTTCACCCTGTGTGATGCCGGCTCTCTCAACGGAACTTATCTGAATCGGCAGCCCGTCGATTGCGCCGGACTGGTGGACGGCGACGAGGTTCAGATCGGAGTCTTTCGCATGCTCTTTCGACTACCCGCCGCGTCGTCGATGTGTCGGCCGACCGTAACGGCGACGCCGAAGATCGCGGGCACCCCGAGCGCCGGGCCGTAGTGCCCGCCGCTGATCATGAGGACCGCTGCAACGGTCAGCGGACCGATCACGCGCCGATCTGGTCGAGGGCCATCCGCGAGCAGGCTGACCGTACCGAACGCGACCACGAACCCCACGCACCCATCGACGGCAGCGCTTGCGAGATCGGGCGTTCCCCCGGCGGTGCGGAGGTTCCCGGCGGCGGGGTCGTGCGGTGTCACCCCTGCTCCTTGCGGGGGGCGGGGACCAACAGGACGGGTCGGCGGGCGTGGTGGACGAGTTTCGAGGACACCGATTCGCCGAGAAACCGCTCGAACAGGGACATTGCGCCGCCCCGGGAGGTGCCGATGATGATCATCAGGGCATCGTTCGCTTCGGCGATCGTGGTCAACAGTTGCGCAGGATTCCCTTCCCGCGAGTAGTAGGCCCAGTTGCCGGGCAGCGCGGCCAGCATGGTGCAGGCCTCCCGGCGTTCTTGTTCGACGGCGTCGGCGAAGCGCTGTTCCCAGTCGTCCCGGTCGGGTTCGACGGGCATGTCGTCGATGTCGACGATGTGCGCGACGTGCAGAAAAGCATTGAGTCGGCCCGCGAGGTCCATCGCGTGGGTCAGGGCGGCGTGGCTGGCCGGGTGCCGGTCGAAGCCGACCACCAGATGGCACACCACCGGAGTGGAGGTCGCGGGACCGTCGACACGCAGCGGGGTGCGCCAGTCCCGCAGCGTCTCCCGCGTCGGGTGGTTGTCGTTATTGGTCATGGTCGTCTTCTCCTCACACCCCATCAGCCAGGGCGAGACCGGCACTGCCGGCGACGGTCACCAGCAGGGTGCCGACCGCGCGACGCCGGGTGGCGTACCGCTGGCGTGGGATCAGCCGCACGGTCTCGAAACTGGCGGTACTGAAGGTCGTGTACCCGCCGCAGAACCCGACACCCACGATCAGCTGAATTTCCAGCAAGACATCGTGAAAAGGGAACCAATCCGGCTACGAACCCGAGGAGCAGCGCCGGTCACGTTGACGATCGCCGTCGCCCACGGAAACTCCGACGTCCGCCGGTGTGTGATCGCCCCATCCACACCGAATCGGGCGATCGCCCCTATCGCTGCCGACGCACTCGATCCACCACACCATCATCGCGTCGCCTCCTGCGCCGTGACTGAAGGTGCGTGCCGATCGCAATTCCCGCGGTGGTGGCCACCAGACGCGGTCAACCGCGCGCTGCTGGCCAGTCTCGATCCTCGCCTGACCGATGTCGGGCAAGACACAGCCTGCTGGAATGAGGCGTCTGGATCAGTACGACCAGAAGCCTCCCTGCGTCCCTCGTGTGATGCGGGATTGGCCAGTCCCGGCCCGCTCTGTCAGCTCTTCGGCTCGGGGGTGCGCAGGTTCGGCGACGACGGTGACCCGTCCAAGTCGATCGTCGAGCGCACGGTCGAGCGCATCGAGATAGGCATCGGTGAACGCGAAGCCGAAATCCCCGAGGTGGATCAGGACGTCGGCGTTGCGTTTCGCCGCATGTGCGATGGCCACGACACCGTATGCCGTGTTGGCGTGCCAGTCCCCCGCGATCGCCACCCGCCCAGGGCTGGTGCACAGAAATCGCCCGGTACCGGGGTTCTCGAGCTGGTGGTGGAGCATCTCAAACCACCTCTCTCGCTGCGTTTTCGGCGGGCGCACCAGTCGCCGGACCGGAGCGCGTGTGCTCGGTCGATGCCAACCATTGCGTTGGCATACAGCGCGTGTCGCTCACGCGATCCGCTGTTCGTGCTGATGCCCGTGAGGTCCGATACCGGGCGTCGTGCCTGGGCGGTCTTCTGGCTGCGGGACCTCTCCGCCGTGGCGCACAACTATCGTCCACCGGTTTTCGGGGGGCGAGATCGTGCACTGGGTCGTCAGTCGGGGTGTCCGCCGTGCGGGACGGTCAACGGGAGGGACCGGCCGACGAGACTTCGCCGCAGGATCGGCAGGGATGTCGCGATCTGCCGGATCTGTGTGACGGAGGCGGCTTGCGGGGCCGCGATCATCGCCGGGACCCCGGCATCGCCCGCCTCGCGCAGTTCGATGTCGAGTGGCACCTGCCCCAGGAGCGGTGCGGCGATGGCCTCGGCGAGACGCTGACCACCTCCGGCGCCGAACAGCGGGGTGCTCTCGTGGCACGACGAGCAGATCATCGCGGACATGTTCTCCACGACGCCGGCGACCGGCATCCGTGAGTCGCGGGCCATCCGGCCGACCCGCTGGGCGACGGTCTGGGCCGCCGGCTGCGGTGTGGTGACGACGATGAGCGCTGCGTCGGGCACGAGCTCGAGCAGCGAGAGCGTCACGTCGCCGGTGCCGGGTGGGAGGTCGATGAGCAGAACATCGAGTTCACCCCAGTACACATCGTCCAAGAACTGCTCGATCGCCTTGTGCAGCATCGGGCCACGCCAGACGACCGGCTCGTCGTCCCGGACGAAGAACCCCACCGACATCAACGCGACCCCGAAGGCCTCGACGGGCAGCATCAGTCCCTTCAGCGCGACCGGCGCTCGGCGCACCCCGAACAGGTGCGGGATGGAGTATCCCCAGACGTCGGCGTCGAGAATGCCGACCCGTTTCCCCTGCCGGACCAGGGCCACCGCAAGGTTGGCCGTGATCGTGGACTTACCCACGCCACCCTTGCCGGAGGCCACGGCATACACCTGGGTTGCCGAACCCAGTCCGAACGAGTTGGCGCCCCGTGGCCCGGCGCCGCGAAGGCGTGCGGCGAGCCGCATACGCTCGCCCTCGCCCATCGCCGCGAAGGCGACCTCGACGCCGGAGACGCCGGCGATGGCGCGGACTGCCGCGGTGACGTCGGTGGTGAGGGTCTCCTTCAGTGGGCATGAGGGCGTCGTGAGTCGGACAGTCACCCGCGCGACGCCGGAGCGGTCAACTTCCACCTCGCCAAGCATCCCGGCCTCCTCGAGGGGCAGGTGCAGCTCGGGATCCTCGACGCGTGCCAACGCGGTGCGCACGTCGGCCGGATCGACCTTCGCGTCGGCACGCCTCCGCGACAACAGGCTCATGGTCGCTCCTCCGCATCGGGCGATCGAAAGGCGCGTCGGCGGGGTTTGACCGGGCGCATCATGAACTCTGGACGGCGCAGCCCGGACCGGCTCGGTCCGGGACGGGTGTTGTCCATCCAGGCGCGGTACACCTCACGGGACCGCTGGGTGTCCACCACCACATCGCCGTACCGGTCGTCCACGTGGGCTCTCTCGACGCGCACCTTCTGGTGCCAGCAGTGCATGCCCGAGACCGGGTCGGGATGCACGGCGAATGCGAGGTTCTGGTGCACGCCGGGGTCGTCCCAGTAGATCCGGTCGCTGTCCGGGTCGTCACTGTGGAACGGCTTCACCCCTTCCTTGTAGCGCAGCCTCCACACCCCGTTGCCGTCGTTGCCGAGGTCGACCAGGCCCATCACCCACCGGGATCCCGCGTTCTCGGACGTGCGCCACCGGCCCATGTGGTGGGAGAGCCCCATGACGCCGGGGCGGATCGCCTCGGTGGACCAGACGCGGGCCACGAAGTAGCCGATCTCGGTGTTGACCCGGACCAGATCGCCCGTGCCGACCCCGAAGCGCCCGGCGTCCACGCTGTTCATCCACAGGGGATGGGTGTTGCTGATCTCGTTGAGGTACTTGGCATTACCTGATCGCGTGTGGACCAGGGTCGGGAGCCGGAAGGTCGGCATCAGCACAATCTCGTTGTTGGCCTGGTCGATCGAGCGGTAGCTGACGTGGGACTCGATGTAGCCGGGTGTGGCGTACTCCTCCCACCCGAAGTCGACCATGGTGTCGCTGAACAGCTCGAGTTTGCGCGACGGCGTGAGCCAGCCGGCGGTCCTGCTGCCGTCCGCGTGGACGACTCCCACCGCACCCGCCTCCCCGACCAGCGGCGGGGTCGAATCGAGGGTGACGGGTTTGCGGAGCACACCGTTGCCGTCCGGGGTCGCCCCTTCGGTTTCGGCGTCCGACAGTGGCCGCTCGTCGAGTCGATAGGCATCCTTGGCGACCTCGAACACGCCGTACTTTCGCATGTATTGCAAGGGGGTCAGCCCCTGGTTGGCGGCAGCTTGTGGCAGGCCGGGCACGCTGTTTTCGAAGACCCAGCGGTAGTACTCGTCGACGGTGACCTTCTCGCCCGGCCGGTACGGCGACTCGAAGTACTTCCGGATGCCGAGGCTGCCGTCGGGGTCGATGCGCCAGGACAGCTCGAACCAGAATTCGTTCTCCTCCCACACCTCCCCCGGGTTGGATTCACGGGAGTCGGACACGAGCCGGCCCATCTTCTCCATGGCCACCCGGGTGACCGGCTGGCGGAATCCGAGCCACTTGCCGGCGTACTGCTCGTAGGACTGGGTGTCGTGCCGTTCGGTGCTGTGCCCCATCGGCAGGACGTAGTCCGCGAACGTCGCCGTCTCCGACCACGTCGGGGTGAGTGCGACGTGGCAGCCGACGAGCTGTTCGTCGGTCAGGGCCTTCAGCCAGCTGAAGCCGTCGGGGTTGGTCCACACCGGGTTGTAGACGCGGGAGAAGTACATCGACAGCTTCCCGCGGCCGTCCTCGAGCAGGTGAGGCAGCAGGATCGACATCTCGTTGGTCGACAGTGGGAACTCCGCCGGCCAGATCATCTCGTTCCACGACTGGTGTCCCTCGGGGACGTTGGGGCCGTGGGCGATGATCTTGTCCCAGCCGTTGGGGCTGGTGCCGCCCTTGGTGCCGACGCTGCCGGTGAGCACGTTGAGGAAGAACAGGGCCCGCGACACCTGCCACCCGCCGAGGTTGCCGGACGCCGCGGCGCGCCAGACGTGTGCCGACAGTGCTGTACCGGCGGTGGCGACGATCCGGGCTAGCTCGGCAATCTGCTCCTCGGGCACCTGCGCCTCCTGCGCCGCGTAGGCGAAGGTGTATCCGGCGTAGTCCTCGGTCAACGCGCGGATGAACTGGTCGAAGTCGTCGGCAGGGTGCTCGGGGTGGCGGCGTGTCATGTACGTCGACCAGTTCACCCAGCGGCGGATGAATGCCCGGTCGATCTGGCCGGTTCGGAGCAGGTACGCCGCGACGGCCAGCAGGATCGCGGCCTCGCTTCCTGGCCACGGGGCAATCCAGAGGTCGGCGTGGGAGGCCGTGTTCGACAGCCGCGGATCGAGCACGACGACCGTGGCTCCGCCCTCGATCTTGCCCTCCATGATCCGTTGCGCGTGCGGGTTGAAGTAGTGCCCGGCCTCGAGATGACTCGAAATCAGCAGGATCACCTTCGCGTTCGCATAGTCCGGCGAGGGCCGGTCGTAGCCGCCCCAGAGCGAGTAGCCGAGCCGCGCGCCGGCGGAACAGATGTTGGTGTGGCTGTTGTGCCCGTCTACGCCCCACGCCAGCAGGAACCGTTCGGCGAAGCCGTCCTCGCCGGGCCGCCCGACGTGGTACATGACCTCGTCCCTGCGGTCCTCGACGATGGCGGCCCGGATCCGGGCCGCGATGTCGTCGAGCGCGTCGTCCCAGCTGACCCGATCCCACCGGCCGCTGCCGCGCGTGCCGACGCGCTTGAGCGGGTGCAGGATCCGCTCGGGGTCGTTGACCTGGTTGATCGTCGCGGGACCCTTGGCGCAGTTGCGCCCTCGCGAGCCCGGGTGGGCGGGGTTGCCCTCCACCCTCTTGATGGACATGTCGGACTTGTCCACGTAGGCGAGCAGTCCGCAGGCCGACTCGCAGTTGAAGCACGTGGTGGGCACCAGCATGTACTCGTGTGGCACCTTGCGCGGGTGCGCCTTGGCGTCGTATTCGACGTGGTGGTCCCAGTTCTCGACCGGCGGGAAGTTCCGCAGCCGTTCGTGCGTGCGTTCGCCCGGCATCGCCGGCGAGGCCGGTGTGCGGTCCGTCTCGGCAGTCATGGCTGGTCCCTTCGGCGTGGTCGTTCGTTCACGAGAGCGGCGGGTCCTGGCCCGCCCGGACGAAGGCCGTCTCGTAGTCGAGGAGAGCGACCTGGGCCAGCAGGCCCGCGAGGACGAGGAGCACGGCACTGCCGGACCCGGTCCACGCGGGCGCGGCCAGCGCGGCCGCCAGCACCGCGGGGGCGATGGCTCCCAGCCAGAACAGTCGCGCGTAGCGGCCGTGCGTGATGATGTGCGCGGCCACGGACGCCTGGCGGCTGGCGTGCCTGCTGGAGTACTCGATGCCCAGCATCATCAGGTGCAGGCCCGTCGAGAGCACGAACGCGCGCGTGAGGAAAGCGATTGCACCACTGGAGAGGTCCTCGAACGGTGCCATGACGAGGAGGGCCCCGGAGCCGACCATTCCAGCCTGCACGAGCAGGTGCCAGAACAGCAGCGGCGACTGCCACAGGTCGCGGCCCTCGGCCTGCCCGAAGAGGAAGCCGGTGTAGCCGGCGACGAGCGCGCCGAATGGGATGGCGAGCCAGGCCAGCACGGTCTGGGCCCAGCCGATCTCGAGGAGGGCGGCGAGGATCCACAGGACCGCACCGCCGGCGAAGGCGGCCAGGGCGTAGGCGCCCCAGACGAGCCATGAGGTCCAGTTGGACTCGAGGAAGATGTAGAGGAACCGCTCGGGCCGCTTGAGGTCCCAGATCAGCAGGGCCCCGGTGGCGGCGGCGCCGAGCAGGGCGACGGCGGGGGCGCCGTAAGCGCCGAGCCAGCCCAGGTCGACGCCGAGGATGTGGGCCAGCCCGGCGATGGCCAGCGCGCCGGCGGCCACGGCCTTGGTCCACAGGTAGGTCGTCACCCGCCACCCCCACGGCCGGGGGTGCGCGGTGTTCAGCGTGGTGCGCGCCCGGGTGGTGGGGTCGCCGGGCAGATCGGCGGCGGTCGCGAGGCGCTGCGCGTCCGGTTTCGCCCACAGGTAGGTGTCGGCGACCGGTGCGGCCAGCGGGTCGAGGACAGCGTGGTCGGCGCCGAGGTAGAAGACGTTGGGCCCGGTGTTCTGCTCCGGGGAGCGCACCGTGGTCTCGTGGGTACCGATCAAGCGGGCGATGCCGCTCGTCGGGTCGTCGAGGTCGCCGACCCAGATCGAGTGAGTGGGGCAGACCACCACGCAGGCGGGCTCCATGTCGTTGTCGATCCGATGCGCGCACAGGTTGCATTTGGCTGCGGTGTGGGTGTTGTCGTCGATGTAGAGGGCGTCGTAGGGGCAGGCCTGCATGCAGCTCTTGCAGCCGATGCAGCGCTCGTTGTCGAAGTCGACGATGCCGTCGTCGCGCTTGAACAGTGCCTGAGTGGGGCAGATCTTCACGCACGGGGCGTCGGTGCAGTGGTTGCAGCGCATCACCCCGAAGGAGCGGGTGGTGTCCGGGAACTCGCCGGTGTCGACGTACTTCACCCAGGTGCGGAACTGCCCGACCGGCACCTCGTGCTCGGTCTTACACGCCACCGTGCACGCGTGACAGCCGATGCAGGTGCGTTGGTCGATGGCGAAGCCGTAGCGCACCGACCTCACTTCTTCCGGATGATGTAGCGGTAGACGCCGTCCTCGCTGGTGCGCTCCAGCAGTTCGTTCCCGGTGTCCTTCGCCCACGACGGGATGTCGGTCCTCGACCCACCGTCGGTGGCCTCGACGAGCAAGATCTGCCCGGACTCGAGTTTCCGGGCCGCACGCGAGGCGAGGAGCACCGGCATCGGGCACTTCTGGCCCTTGGCGTCGATGGTGACGTCGATCTGATAATTCACGGCGGGCTCCCTGAATGCGGCGGGTCAGATGAAGAGGTTGATCTGGGACTTGCTCATCGCGGACAGCGCGGTGGCGGCACCGACGGGCTCGCCGACACCGTCGATGAGCTGGTCGCGGCGCAGGCCGAGCAACTCCATGCTCATCTCGCACGGCCACAGGTTCACGCCCAGCTCGGTGCACATCTGCACCAGGTCCGTCGGAAGGGCCACATTCTGGCCCCGCGCCAGCTTCTTCAACATCCATGGACCGGCGCCGGCCATGTGAAGTTTGGACAGCTTCATGTGGCTCATCCCCGGCCGGTTCATCCCTGCCAGTGCCTTGGTCATCGCGTTGGTGCCGGTGATCCTGACGTCGTCACGCACCAGCGGGAAGAGCCCCCAGAACGTGAAGAAAATCGTGGTGGACATGCCGTACGCGGCACCGGTCGACCCCAGGATCAGCGTCGGCCACATCTTGTCCAGGTCACCACTCCAGGCCACGATCGTCATGCTCTCCGGGATGACATCGTCATCGTGCTGCGGGCTGTCGGACATGCGCCGGCCCCTTTCTCGGCTGGCTGCCCAGGAGACCTCGTGAGGGCCTTCGCGCAGACATTGCTAACTGTGATCCAAAACACTACATTCGTATATGCGCATACTGCAAGATGCCTCTTCGCGTCGTATCGAATACGTGGAAGACCACCCGACATCCGTGCACCTTGGGAGGACACGTGGCTGACACCATCACCTCGACGGAACTGTTTCGCGAGATCCAGGCCGGCACCGTCACCGAGATCCTCGACGTCCGCAGCACCGACGACTTCCGGGCCGGCAAGGTGGAAGGCCCGCGGCCCGTCCCCACCCGCCACGTCCCGGTGTACCGGGTGATGGAAGAACTCGCGGAGCAGGCCGCCGCCACCCGCGAGGGTGCGGTGATCGTCTGCGGGCAGGGAAACGGCTCCGAACTGGTCGCCGAAGAGTTCGAGGCCCTCGGAGTGCGCACCCGCTCCCTGGCGGGCGGAACCGACGCCTGGAACCGGCTTCTCGTCCCCGTCGAGATCACCGGATTGCCCGGGGACGTGCGGGTGTGGCAGTTCCAGCGACCCGCGAAGGCGTGCCTGTCCTACCTCGTCGGAGTTCCCGGCGGCAACGCCGTCATCGTCGACCCCACCCGGTCACCCGAGCCCTACCTGGAACTCGCACAGGTTAACGACATGGCCGTCACACACGTCGTGGACACCCACGTCCATGCCGACCACATCAGCGGTGGCCCCGCCGTGGCCGCCCGGCTCGGCGCCGAGTACCACCTGCCGCCGGAGGACGCCGGTGGCATCGTTCCGTTTCCCAACCGGCCCCTCAAAGACGGCGACCAGCTCGACCTCGGCTCCGCCATGGTCCGCGCCATGACGATGCACCTGCCGGGACATACCCCCGGCACCACCGCGCTGTTGGTCAGCGAGACGGTACTGCTCGTGGGGGACACCGTCTTCGTTCGCGGGCTCGGACGGCCCGACCTGACCGGTCAGGCCGAGGAACTCGCCCGCGATCTCTTCCGCAGCGTGCACGAGCGGCTTCGACCTCTCGATCCACGCACGATCATTGCCCCGGCGCACTGGTCCACCAGCGAAGAGATCAACGCCGACGGGCTCGTCACCACCACCCTCGAAGAGGTCTTCACCGCCACCTTGCTCAACGAGCGGGCCATCGAACGGTTCGTCGAGCAGATCGTCAGTTCCCTACCCGCAGCGCCGCAGGCCTACGACACGATCCGCCGCGTGAACGCCGGACAGATCACCCCAGGGGACGACGAGATCGAGGTCCTCGACGTCGGACGCAATCAGTGCGCGGCATCCACCTCACTGACGGCGACATCGTGACCAGCTCTCCCCGCCGGCCGGCACGCCCCGGGAAAACCCCACTGCACGAGGTCGGCGAGCATCCCGACTACCGGTTCACCCTCGCCAACGAACGCACCTTCCTGGCCTGGGTCCGCACCGCACTGGCCCTGATGGCAGCCGGGGTCGCCGTCGTCCAGTTCGTCCCCGGCCCCACGGCGATCCGCCACGGACTGGGCTTCGTGCTGATCAGCCTCGGCGGCGCGCTCAGCGCCGTGTCCTACACCCACTGGGAACGCAACGAACGCGCCATGCGGCTCGGCGAACAGCTGCCCTACTCGCCGATGCCGAGGCTGGTGGCCGCGATGCTCGCACTGGGAGCCCTGGCGGCGCTGGTGCTGACCGTAGTCGACCTGGTCGAGACCTGAGGGTCGCAGCCGATGCTGACCGGTCGGCTGCTGCCGCATCGTCGCAGGAAGGAACCGGCCGTCGACGTCGGCCTGCAGGCCGAGCGGACAGCCATGGCATGGCAGCGGACCGCCCTCGGCGTCGGCGGCGTGTCGGCGTTGCTGCTACACCTCGCCGCAGGCAATCTCCCGGCGGCTGTTCCAGGACTCGCCGGCCTGTCGGCCGCGCTGCTGCTACTCGTGCTGTCGGAACAGCGGTATGTGCGGATCGTGAACAAGGTGGGAGCCGGTGAGCCGCCGCCGGCCCCCGGCCTCGTACGCCTCATCGCAGCCGGTGCCGTCGTCCTCGCGGTGTCCGCCCTTGCGCTGCTGCTCCTCACCGACGCCTGACCGAACAGGCACGCGGGCCGCACCTATAATCAGCTTCCGAGGCCCGGTTTGGAGGGGTGATGGACCAAGACATCGCGGCACAACTACAAGAACTCCACGCCAGGGTCTGCAAAGCCATTGCCGACCCCAAGCGCCTTCTCATCATCAACGAACTTCGCGACCGTGAACTGAGCGTCGGAGAACTCTGCGAGGCAACCGGCATCAGCCAGTCCAACGCCAGCCAGCATCTGACCATCCTGCGTGAGCGCGGCATCGTGACGACGCGCCGCGTCAAGAACAACGTCTTCTACTCGCTACGCAGCCAAAAGATTGTGCAAGCAGTGGACCTGCTCCGAGAGTTCCTGGCCGAGGATCTGGCCGACCACGCAGCATTGGACGGCGCCATCCGCGGCTGACCCCGCGGGACGTCGGGACAAGCGGCCCAACCGCACGCCGCGCCGCGCCGGTGAGATCGGTGCGCGACCAGGCTGCGCCCCCGGATACACGCACACCATCTCCCCCGCCGGCCCTCGGTGAGACCAGGAAGTCACCTCCCCCAGCGGCATCAGCCGCACACCCGGTACATGGGCCCGCACGGACCCGTAGCCTTCGCGCACGACCACCACCGGCGCGCCGGACGCCCATGCCGGACGCAGGCATCGACTTCCTTGTCGTGGCCACTGGCCGATTGATACCGGCGGGGGCATTTCGCCAAGAGCCTGCCATATACCCCCCGGGGTACTTGCATACCCCATGGGGTATGTGGCAGTCTTGTTGACAAGGAGAAAGATCCTGCCAACTTCGGAGGAGACCACGATGATTCTCGAGCAGTACTACATCGAGTGCCTGTCCCACGCCTCGTACCTGATCGGAGACGAATCCACCGGGCGAGCCGTCGTGGTCGACCCGCGCCGCGACATCACCGAGTACCTCGACGACGCCCGCACGTACGGGCTGACCATCGACGGGGTGATCAACACCCACTTCCACGCCGACTTCGTCTCCGGGCACCTCGAATTGGTCGAGGCCACCGGCGCCTGGATCGGCTTCGGCGAGGCCGCCGAGACCGACTACCCGATCCGTCGCCTCGCGCACGGCGAGCACATTTCCCTCGGGCGAGTCGACCTCGAAATCCTCTCCACCCCCGGCCACACCTGGGAATCGATCAGCGTCCTGGTCCGGGAACCCGCGGACGCCACCCCGACCGCGGTCCTGACCGGGGATTCGCTGTTCATCGGCGATGTCGGTCGGCCCGACCTGGTCAACCTCGGCGACGGCTCCACCACGGACCTGGCCCGCGCGATGTACCACACGGTGCACGACACGCTACTGGCCCTGCCCGACGGCGTGACAGTGATGCCCGCGCACGGCGCCGGCTCCTCCTGTGGCAAGAACCTGTCCGCGGAGCTCACCTCGACCATCGGGGAACAACGGCGCACCAACGCGTCGGCTCAGCCGATGAGCGAGGACGCATTCGTCGCGTTGATCACCGACGGCCAGCCCGCGGTACCGGCGTACTTCTCGGTGGACGCGGCCCTGAACAAGTCCACCCACCCGGCGCTCGACCAGCACCGTCGGATCCCGGAACTGTCCGCGGACCGGGTGCGCGCCGAACTCGCCGCCGGCACCCGGGTGCTCGATGCCCGCACCGTCGACGACTTCGCCGCCGGACACTTGCGCGGTGCGGTCAACGTCGGCTTCGACGGCCGGTTCGCCGAAACCGGCGGCATGGTCGCCGAGGTCGGCGAGGCGATCGTGCTGATCACCTACCCGGGCGAGGAACAGGACGCGGCGATGCGCCTGGCCCGGATCGGCTCGGACAACGTGATCGGCTACCTGGGCACCCACACCGACGGCGTCCTCCCCACCGCACTCGCCGACCTCGTCCAGACGGCGCCGCGCACCACCGTCACCGAACTCGACCGGCTGCGCGCCGACGATGCGATCACCCTGGTCGACATCCGCAACCCCGGCGAACGCGACTCCGGCGTCATCCCCGGTGCGATCCCGGTTCCGTTGGCGCAGTTGCTGTCCCGAGCCGAAGAGCTGCCGACTGGCAAGCCGATCGTGGTGCACTGTGCCGGTGGATGGCGTTCGAGCGTCGCCGCATCGCTGCTCCGCGCCCGCGGTATCGAGCGGGTCAGCGATCTCGTCGGCGGCTACAACGCATGGGCCGCACAGCAGGTGTCGGCCTGACGCTCCCTCGACAAACACCCCCACGGAAAGGATCCCTCATGACCACCAAAAACCTCACCCACACGGACTTCGCATCCACGATCACCGACAACGCCATCGTGCTCGTCGACTTCTGGGCGTCGTGGTGCGGCCCGTGCCGGGCCTTCGCGCCCACCTTCGAACAGTCGTCCCGCAAACACCCCGATATCGTGCACGCCAAGGTCGACACCGAAGCCGAGCAGCACATCGCCGCGGCCGCGGGAATCCGCTCGATCCCGACGATCATGGCATTCCGCGACGGGGTGCTCGTGTATTCGCAACCTGGAGCTTTGCCGCCCGCGGCCCTCGAGGAGTTGATCTCCCAGATCAAGGCGCTCGACATGGCCGCAGTTCACGCCACGCTCGCACAACAACCTGCCGCAGCGGGGCAGGCATAGCGGTCTCATTCCCGGGCCCCTCAACAGCACCGACCCGATCAGTGAGGTGCCGCCCATACCCGTCCCACACGTCACCGCCGAACTCTCCGGCGAGCAGACCCGATGACGGTGCGCGAGCCGACGCGGCGATCTGGTTCCCCGATCGGTGGCCGTCGCTGGGAGGAGCCTCCTGCCGGGCGATGCCCCCGGTCGCTCCCGGGGACCAACGGCCCTGGCGCGGTCCGTGGTCCCCTGCCACCCTGACAAGAGCAGGAACCTGGTGCCCCGCCGGAGAAGAGGCACTTCGATGACGACGGCAGTTTCGTCCACGCCGATTGCACCGTCCCGGTGGTACTTTCGATCCCGTCCCGTGCCGGACCTCGAGCCGATGAGATCGATACCGAACGCAAGCACCAATAATCGGAGGTAGAGCATGGACTACGGCAAGGCCGTCCAACAGGAACTTCGGGGGCCCGCCCGGGCACTGCGCCACACGATCCCGCAGGTCTACGCCGGTTACGGGCAACTGCACGAAGCCGCCCTGGCACCCGGGGCTTTGGACGCCAAGACCAAAGAACTGATCGCCCTCGCGATCGCCGTGAGCAAGCAATGCGATGGCTGCATCGCCGCACACGCGCGCGGCGCCGCCGAGCACGGCAGCACACCACAGGAAGCAGCGGAGGCAATCGGCGTCGCGATTCTGATGAACGGTGGGCCCGCCACCGTGTACGGACCCCGAGCATTCGCCGCGTTCAACGAGTTCCACGCCGATC
The DNA here is from genome assembly GCF_011603105.1 of Rhodococcus sp. A14. Lineage (NCBI taxonomy): Bacteria > Bacillati > Actinomycetota > Actinomycetes > Mycobacteriales > Nocardiaceae > Rhodococcus > Rhodococcus sp. A14. Next base: position 32,811 of record NZ_JAAOQS010000083.1, read on the forward strand.
AGGAACCTGGCCACGAGGACAATCCGCCCGGACGATAGCTGGAATCACAGCGATTCCTGCCGAGCGCCCACCAGGCGGCTGGGCATCCTGAGGCACTGTGCGCCACCGCGAATCCGACCGGAACCGCCGCGACCCGGATCCGTTGCTGCTCAATGACTGTCGATGCCGAGGCGGGAAGAAACCGGCACAGGACAGGTGTGGTCATCCGCACATCTCCCGCCCATAGATACCCCTAGGGGTATAGTTTGTTTCGTTACGATCACCGGCATTCCGAGGAGGAACCCACCATGTGTTATCCAGTTACGTGCCCCGGCTGCGGAAAGACAACGTGGGGAGGCTGCGGTGCACACGTCGACGGTGTCATGAAGGCCGTGCCCGAATCCCAGAAATGCACCTGCGAGAACAATGCCGCTCCCCCGGCGAAATCCGGATTCTTCAGCACACTCTTCGGCCGCTGACCGCACGACCCACCCGCCCTGCCGACAGCCCCTCGCCACCTCGACTGCCGGCAACCGTGCACTCGAGGGTGCCGTCGACGAGAACCAGGCTTCGTCGGCGGAGCAGGGATTCGGCCGCACCGAGATCGACATGCAGGACGGCGCGCCGGCGAAGCTCGGCGAGAGGACGGCACGCAATGCCACCCTCGGCACCTGTAACTCCCCGCCCGCGGATCGAGCGGTCAAGCCCAACCGGCAGATCGGGCTGCTGCCGCGGGTAACCGAGGAGCCCGCACTCGCGCCGGCGATCAGGGAACCCGGTATGCGCCAGCGATGCGCACCAACGTCGCCGGCGCCCGCCACCCGAAGGATTGCATAAATACCCCCATGGGTAACATAGTCGACCATGTTCAATACCCCCTAGGGTATGAAGGGTGTGTCATGCGTGAAATCGAGATCGGTGAATTCGCCGACGCGTGGGCGGCGGGAGCGCCCGTCGTCGACGTTCGAGAGCCGTGGGAATACCGGAATGCGCACGTGCCCGGCGCGCAGTTGCTGCCGTTGGGACAGCTTGGCGACCGGGTAACGGAGATCCCGGCCGGCGCGGTGGAGTACGTGATCTGTGCGTCCGGGAACCGGAGCGTGCAGGGGGCACGAATCCTCATGACTGTCGGACGGCCCGCGGTGTCGGTGGCCGGGGGCACCTCCGGGTGGGCCGCGGCGGGCCGGCTCCTCGACACCGGTGATGGCGGCTCATGTGCCCACCGCTGATCGCCCCGCCCCTGTATCGACCAGATTGTTCCTCTCAGATCGTCAAGGAGACCGCAGATGACCCGCAGTACCACCGTCGACGGCGACCAGCCCACGACCACGACCACCGCCGAGAGTGGGGTGCTGGGCCGAATGGGCGTGGCGATGGCCACCCATACCAAAATGGTGTTCGGGGTGTGGTTGATCATGCTGGTCGCGCTCGGTGCGGCGGCGCCGTCGGTGTTCGGCTCGCTGGCCGGTGCCGGGTGGCAGGCCAACGGCTCGGAGTCGGTGCAGGTGCGTCAACTCGCCGAGCAGCACTTCGGCGGTAACTCCTCGGCGGCGGTGCAGGTGGTCGTGCACTCGGACTCCCAGACCGTCGACAGCCCGCGGGTTCAACAGACCCTCCGCGAGGTCGGCGCCGTCTTCGCAGGCGATGCCCGGTTCGGGGCGGTGATCACGCCGCAGCCGGGAATGTCGATCAGCCCGGACGGGCACACCGGCATTCTCATTGCGGGCGCGAACGCGAGCACCGACGACATGGTCAAGGCCGTCGACGTGCACAAGGCGGAGCTGACGGCACTGTCCGGCGACGGGATCGAGGTGTACCCGACCGGGGCGTCCGCGCTGTGGAGCGACTTCAACAAGGCCAACCACGACGCGATGATTCAGGCCGAATTGTTCTCCTGGCCGGTGACATTGGCGATCATGGTGCTCGCGTTCGGATCCCTCACCGCCGCCGGGCTGCCACTGCTGTTGACCCTGGCCGGGCTCGTCGCCTCGGCAGGCGGGCTGGTGTTGCTCAACGAGATCACCCCGATCTCGGTGTGGGCGATGAACTTCGCGATGATGTTCGCCCTCGCCCTCGGCATCGACTACGCCCTGTTCGTCGTCTCCCGCTTCCGGGACGCGGTGAAGAACGGTGGTGACCCACGATCGGCGGTGGCCGAGACGATGGACACCGCGGGCAAGGCGGTAGCCCTGTCCGGGCTGACCGTGCTCGTGAGCCTGTCCGCTGTGCTGTTGGTGCCGGCACCGGCGGTGCGCACGATGGCCGTCGGGATCATGCTGGCGGTGTTCTTCGTCCTGCTGGCCACCCTGACGTTGCTGCCCGCCGTGCTGGGCACGCTCGGCGGCAAGGTCAACGCCGGCTCGCTGCCCTGGGCGAAGAGGCAGCAGCACCGCTCGCCGCGGTTCGCCGCCTGGGGCGAGCTGCTACATCGCCACCCGTGGCCGTTCGCGATCGGTTCGCTGCTCGTGCTCATCGCGCTGTCGGTCCCCGTGCTCGGGCTGAAGGTCGCGATGCCCTCGATCGAAGTGGTGCCCACCGATGCCCCGGTCCGGCAGGGCTACGAACTCGTTCAGGGCCAGATGGGCGAGGGGGCACCGGGGATGTTGCAGATCATCGCCCCCACCGCGGAGGGTACGGAAACCGGGACGACAGCCGCCGCAACCGACGGAATCGCCATGGTGACCCCGCCGCAGCCCGCACCGGACGGTAGTGGCTACGTGATGCTGCAGGCCATGCCCACCGTCGATCCCTCCGACGCACGAATGGGCACCATCCTCGACACCCTGCGCGCGGATCTGCCCCCAGGCGCGTTGGTCGGCGGGGCGCCCGCGGAGAATCTGGACCTGCAGCAGGCGCTGAACGATTATTTCCCGCTGATCGTGGGCATCATCTTGATCCTGGGGTTCGTGCTGCTGCTGGTGGCGTTGCAGGCCCCGTTGATCGCGATCCTCGGCACGGTGGTCAGCCTGCTCTCCACTGCGGCCGCGTTCGGGGTCGCGAAGCTGGTCTTCCAGGACGGTCACGGTGCGAGCCTGCTCGGCTTCACCCCCCAGGGGTTCCTGGACGGGTGGGGGCCGGTGTTCTTCTTCGCGATGATCTTCGCGATTGCCATGGATTACACCGTGTTCCTGCTGGCCACCGCGAAGGGACACTACGAACGTTCCGCGGATCCGAAGGTCGCGCACGTCGACGGTCTGGCGCATTCCGGTCGGGTGATCTTCGCCGCCGCCGCGGTGATGGTCGCCGTGTTCTTCACCTTCGCCCTCGCCGACCCGTTGCCCCCGAAGGAGATGGGCATCATCCTCGGGGTCGCCGTGCTCCTCGACGCGGTGCTGATCCGGCTGATCCTGCTGCCGGTGCTGCTGCGCCTGACCGGGCACGCTGCCTGGTGGTCACCGGCCTGGCTGCGCAAGGTCTTGCCGAAGATCAGCTTCTCCCACTGAGCGTCGGGACCGTGGCCGCGGGTGGGGTGGGGCATTACACAATGCACCCACCCCACCTTGGTACCCCGGGGGGTATACTGTGATTAGGTCTCAGGAAAGGAACCATGATGGTCGGCGACGAAGACAGCATTGCATTGGTACTCAACCGGCTCCGCCGGGCCCACGGGCAGCTCGCCGGGGTGATCTCGATGATCGAGCAGGGACGCGACTGCAAGGACGTCGTCACCCAGCTCGCCGCGGTCTCCCGCGCCCTGGATCGCGCCGGGTTCAAGATCGTGGCCACCGGGCTACGGGAATGCCTCACCGGCGAGCCCGAGGACGGCAGGGAACCGATGACCGAGGCCGAACTCGAGAAGCTGTTCCTCGCCCTCGCCTGAGGCTCGGTCCGGCCACCACCTCCGTTCGCCGTCGACGAAAGGTGACCATGACCGACGCGACCCGTCGGTGCGGCTGAACCATCGAAAGGATCGTGCCGCTCCTCGCCGGAACGGTGGTGCTCGCGGGAATCGCACTGGCACTGGTCTTTCCGTCGCGGTGGCTGCTGGTCACCGGGTTCGCAGCCCGCGAACCCGCTGCTCCACCGCCTCGGTGTGTGTCCCGGCGCACCGCAGTATGCCCGACCTGATCCCAGGTCGCCGAGAGAAAGGCAGACACGCTCATGACACTCGCACTGTCGACCACCCTGCACACCTCGTTCGCCGACGCGGTGGACCGCACCCGCAAAGCCCTGGCCGAGCAGGGTTTCGGGGTCCTCACCGAGATCGACATGAAGGCCACCCTGAAGGCGAAACTCGGTGAAGACATGGAGGACTACCTGATCCTCGGTGCCTGCAATCCGCCGCTCGCGCACCGTGCGGTCACCGTGGACCGGCAGATCGGGCTGCTCCTGCCGTGCAACGTCGTCGTGCGCGCCGACCCCGCCGATCCGGGCACGGTGCTGATCGACGCGATGAACCCACAGGTGATGGTCCAAGTCGCCGACCAACCCGGGCTCGGAGCCGTCGCCGACGACGCCACCGCCGCATTGCAGGCCGCCATCGACTCCTTGGGCGCGGGCGCATCGAAGGACTGACACCGCACCCGCCCATTCCCGTTGACGGAAAGGAGGATCGGTGACTCTGACCGTCGCGCTCGCCCTCGGAGCGATCATCGGCGTCCTGCTCGGACTCCTCGGCGGCGGCGGGTCGATCCTGGCCGTCCCCGCGCTGGTCTTCGGCCTCGGTCTCGACCTCGAACAGGCCATTCCGATCTCCCTGCTCGTGATCGGTGTCGCCTCCCTCGCCGGAGCCGTCCCGAAAATTCGCGAGCACCAAGTGAATTGGCGCATGGCCGGGGTATTCGCCGCCTGCGGCATTCCCGCCACCTTCGCCGGCAGCGCGATCGGGCGCCTGCTACCGCAATCGGTGGTCCTGATCGGTTTCGCTGCCGTGATGGTCGTCGCCGGGATCCGGATGCTGATGGACCGAGGCGACACCGGCACCGCCTGCGAGGTCGGGGACTCGGGGATCGACTGGCGCCGCTGCGCCCCCCGATCCATCCCCGCCGGGATCGCGGTGGGATTTCTGACCGGCCTGTTCGGTGTCGGCGGCGGATTCTTGATCATCCCCGCCCTGGTGCTGATGCTCGGTCTGGACATGTCGGTCGCGGTCGGCACCTCGCTGGTCATCATCGTCGCGAACTCGGCGGCCGGTCTGGTCTCGCACCTGAGCGGCGCGAGCATCGACTGGGCGATCACCGTCGCGTTCGCCGGCACCGCGATCGCCGGGTCCCTGATCGCCGGTCATTTCGGCACCAAGGTCGACACCGACCGGCTGCAGCGGTGGTTCGCCTACCTCGTCTTCGCCGTCGCCGCCTACGTGCTGATCGACACGATCTTGCTGCGCTGATGCCGCGGGCGGCCGGCACCACACCGTTTCACCTAAGCCCTCCCGGGCAAGCGAACACCAGAGAATATGTGAGGAAGGTACGAGTCATGGACGTATCGATCATCGAGACCTCGAGCCTGGGCGACCGCAGTTACCTGGTCAGCGACGGCGCCGTCGGCGTCGTCGTCGACCCGCAACGCGACATCGACCGGGTCTTAACTCTCGCCCACGACCGCGGCGTGCGGATCACCCACGTCCTCGAGACCCACATCCACAACGACTACGTCACCGGTGGCCTCGAGCTGGCCCGCACCGTCGGCGCCGAATACGCCGTCCCCACCGGCGACGACGTCGGCTACCAGCGGCGCGCCGTCGGTGACGGCGACGTCATCGACGCCGGACCGATCCAATTGCAGGTCATGCACACCCCCGGCCACACCCACCACCACGTCAGCTACGTCCTCCGTGACACCGCCGGCACCCCCCACGCAGTCTTCACCGGTGGATCGATGCTCTTCGGCACCACCGGCCGCACCGACCTCCTCGGCAAGGCCCACACCCGGGAACTGACCCACGCCCAGTACCACTCGGTGCGCCGCTTGGCGGACGAGCTCCCCGCCGACACCAAGATCTACCCCACCCACGGATTCGGCAGCTTCTGCGCCGCCACCCCCGCGAGCGGGGACTCCTCCACCGTCGGCGAACAACTCACCACCAACCCCGCCCTGACCCAAGACGAGCAAAGCTACGTCGACGAACTGATCGCCGGTCTGTCCGAGTATCCCGCCTACTACGCCCACATGGGCGTGATCAACACCCGAGGACCGGCCCCGGTCGACCTGTCTCTGCCCGCACCCGTCGACCCGGACGAGCTCCGCCGCCGCATCGAGGCCGGCGAATGGGTCGTGGACCTGCGGGAGCGCACCGCCTTCGCCGCCGGCCACCTCGGCGGCACCCTCGGCTTCGAGCTGTCGGACTCGTTCGTCACCTACCTCGGCTGGCTCTACCAGTGGGGTGCACCCCTGACCCTGATCGGCGAAAACGAAGACCAGGTCGCCGACGCCCGCCGCGAACTGGTCCGCATCGGCATCGACGACCTCGACGGCTCCGCGATCGGTGAAATCCACACCCTCGTCGCCGGCACCGCACTGCGCTCCTACCGGGTCGCCGACTTCGCCGCCCTCACAGAGGCACTGCGCGAGAAGGACATCGCAGTCCTCGACGTCCGCCAACGCAACGAATACGACAGCAGCCACATCGACGGAGCGATCAACATCCCGCTCCACGAACTCTCCGACCGCCAGGGGACCCTCCCCGACGGGGAAATCTGGGTGCACTGCGCCTCCGGCTACCGCGCCTCCGTCGCCGCCTCGATGATCGACCGACCCGACCGCACCACCGTGCTGATCAACGACGACTACGACAACGCAAAGGACACCGACATCACCAGCACGACATAGGCATTCGAATATCACGGGGCGCTGACCGATTCTGGAAGACCGGCGTCCACTGCCATACCTACCCGTGGAATCGGTTCGGCCAACGCTGGAAGCAACTCTGGCGACCGCGACCTCGTGCACGACGGCCAGGCATACACCGGTGACCACCGTCCCGTGTGCACGCGGGGGCCTGCCGGGTGCGGCGACGCTGCCGCGCTGGTGACGGTGGTCCGAGAAGGCACACACTTATACCCCCCGGCGTATTATGGGAAGTGGCGGGGCGACAGCATCGGGTCTCCCCCGGACGGAGGTGAGGCGGCAGATGCGTTACGGCGACTGCGGTGGGGGCATAGCCGGCTGGGTGTGGGTGTTCGGTGCACTGCTGGTGGTCGGGCTTCTGCTGCTCATGGTGGCGGGAGGACTGCTGACGTATCGCGCAACATCTCGACCGGACAGCCACCTCACTGGCCGCACCGGCCGACACCCCGCGCCGCCGGCCGGGCAGGCCCGGGCCCGGGCCCGCGAGATCCTCGACGAACGTTTCGCCCGGGGCGACATCGACGCCGAGGAGTTCGGTGACCGGCGGCGCATGCTCGACGGCGGCGATTGATGGAACCGATCAGCCGCCGCCGCGCACTGCAACTCGGCGGCCTGGGCCTGGCCGGCGTGCTCGCGGGCGGGCTCGGATTGGCTTGGCAGGGCAGCCGAGGCGCCCGATTCGACGCGGCGGTCGGTGCGGAACTGTCCGAACCGAGCGTGCTCGCGAGCAGCGGCGGGGAACTCGCGCTCGCGCTGACGGCGGCCGAGGGGGACCTTCCGGTCGCCGGGGGCCGGGCGCGGGTCCTCGGGTTCAACGGCGGCCTGCCCGGCCCCACCTTGCGCGTGCGGCCCGGCGACCGGATCCGGGTGACGCTGCGCAACCGCTTGTCCGAGCCGACCAACCTGCACCTGCACGGGCTGCACGTCTCCCCTGCGGGCAACGGCGACAACCCGTTCCTGCGGATCGAGCCGGGCCAGGACTTCGACTACGAATACCGGCTGCCCGACACTCATCCGTCCGGGGTGTACTGGTACCACCCGCACCACCACCACCTGGTCGCCGACCAGATCTTCGGTGGCCTGTATGGAGCCATCATCATCGACGACATCGATCCGGTGCCCGTCACCCGGGAGCGGGTGCTGGTGATCTCCGATCTGACCCTCGACAATGCCGGACGGATCGCGCCCGCCTCGATAATGGACCGGATGGTCGGCCGGGAGGGCAATCTTGTGTTGGTCAACGGCCAGCTCCGTCCGACGATGACCGCCGCCCCGGGCACGCTCGAACGGTGGCGCATCGTCAACGCCTGCGTCAGCCGGTACCTACGCCTTCGGTTGGACGGGCAACAGCTGCGACTGCTCGGCCTGGACTCGGGCCGCTTCACCGAGCCGCGCCCGGTCCAGGAGTTCGTGCTGGCCGGTGGAAACCGCGCCGACCTGTTGGTGTCCACCATGGCGGGATCGGGGCCTGTCTCTTATACACTTTTGACGCTGCCGACGAATTAGACGGTGGAGATCT